>NZ_LNUO01000183.1:0-29356 GCF_001462175.1 Psychrobacter sp. ENNN9_III | reverse complement strand
CTGCTGATTTTTAACTGGCATGGCAAACACATCGGCTGAATTTATTTTTGCTTTATCATGGCCGTATGGTTCGATATTAGCAGTGGTTAAACCAAGTTTTTGTGCGATGTCGTTGATAGGTTGTAAGGTAGCATTTTGGGCGATGGCAATATCGCTGGGTACGATCATGTCAAAGGTCTCGTCACAATTTTAAAGGGTAGTGTAGGATAGAGAGGTCTATTTACTTATTTTTTAAAAGGTAATCAACCAAAGCGGCAAAGTCATCAAAAGCTCGAGTAGGATTTAGCTCTCGAATATCTTGCCCATAGTTATAACCATAAGACAGTCCAAGGGTATCCATATTGGCTTTTTGTCCAGCCAATATATCGTTTCTTGAATCACCAATCATAATCGCTTGTTCTGGCGTAGCATCTAGTGCCTCACAGACGTGTAATAATGGCGCAGGATCCGGCTTTTTGAGAGTTAAGCTATCACCACCGAGCACGGCACTAAATAAGTCCTGCCAGCCAAAGGTTTGCAGGATTTTCGGTACAAAACGTACAGGTTTATTGGTCACTAATGCCAACGTATAGCCTGCTGCCTTTAGCTTTTTTAGTCCATTGTCTACATCTGGGTAGGCGACGGTTTTGCTACCGCTAATATCTTTATAAGCGGCAAAAAATACTTCCTCTGCATGATCGGCTTCATCAATCTTCAATTCACCTTCTAATACTTCGATCTTCCCTACCAACGCGCGTTCAACCAACATTCTTGAGCCATTGCCGACCCAATTACGTATGGTGTCGAGAGGGTAGGTTTCTTTGCCAAGCGTAGTCAGCAT
Organism: Psychrobacter sp. ENNN9_III; assembly: GCF_001462175.1. Taxonomy (NCBI): domain Bacteria; kingdom Pseudomonadati; phylum Pseudomonadota; class Gammaproteobacteria; order Moraxellales; family Moraxellaceae; genus Psychrobacter; species Psychrobacter sp. ENNN9_III. Next base: position 28,536 of record NZ_LNUO01000183.1, on the reverse strand, counting down.
TGTATTGGTCGCATCAGCCAAATCGGGCACACTATCAATTAAGGTGCCATCAAAATCAAAAATTAGCAGTTGTTTGTCTTGCATAAAATTTTTACTCATCAGTGTGTATATAAAATGTCTTTGAATGCGCCTTATCTAGGTCCTAGCCACTAAGCATAGCAAAGATTTAAGATTAGAATATATATTACGCTGACTTATTCAACCTCTTTATAGCGCGCGCAGTGTTCCTTTTTCATCTTTAGATAGGTTTCATTTTTGCGGCATTCATCCCATTTTTGTTTAAAAATACGGGCAGATTCTGCTTTAATTGGATCTTCCTCTTGCCGTGGTAGCTCTTCTCGACCATGGGCCCCGCTTTGACCTTTTTTATCATCAGGTACCGCCCCTTTATACTTTTTGCCGCCTTTATGATTGGCATAGCGGCGGGCGCGGGTATAGCCCATCTGAATAAATTTGCGCGCCATATCCGCACCGACAAAGTCATCGGCAGCCAGATAATCTAAAAACATCTGATAAATAGTCTCGCTGCTTTCAGTTGCAATATCAGGCGTGGCAAAGCGCCAATGGGGTAATATTTCGGACTTATAAGGCTCAACCAATAGGACGCCTTGCTCACCGCGACCAACACGGTATAGCTCAGGATGCGCGCGCAGATCTAGGTTTTTATAGTCCAAATCATAATCAAACTCTCTCATCGTTTTTTCCTATTCGTAGTCATCTTTTTAGTATTTAGCTATCAAATTTATCATTATCAAGACTATCGAGTATACTGAGCACCCCTGTCTAAAAAACAGCACAAAAATGTTATGCAACCGTGACAGTAAGCGTTTAGCATGAGAAGCGTCATTAGTAGAAACAATCATTGAGCAGGTCTGAGTAGGTAGAGATCATGACAGTTAGTAAAAATAGCATAAATAAAATCGGCCTAGCTGGCTCGACTTTCACGATATCATTAAAACGCGCATTCATCATATCAGCGCTGTTACTCACAAGTGTACTAAGCACTAATGCTGCCCATAGCGCTTGGTTTGAGCGTTTGATACCGCAAGACGAGACCTACACAGTACGCGAGATAGATCGCGATCTGGCATTTGTAATTGATGGTTTTATCTACGATGCGCGTACTTCTTGTTTTTTAGCAGTGGGCGATCGGGTAGTATTTTTTGAAGGGCGTCACAGTGTTGATTACCGCGCAACGGTGTATGATTTGGATTCGCGTGAGCGTTGTCAGCTGCTATTACGCGACCGGTTGTATCAAGAATAAATTTAACCAAAAATTAAGCATAAAAAAAGCCCTAAACATTGCTGTTTGGGACTTTTTAGTATTCGATAAACGAATGGTGGCTCGAGGCAGGATCGAACTGCCGACACACGGATTTTCAATCCGTTGCTCTACCTACTGAGCTATCGAGCCGTCTCGTTGAGGTCGCTATTAAACTAAATATACGCGTTGCTGTCAAGCTATTTTTGCATAATAATGAGAAAAGCTCAAAAATAGGCAGATATAATGAGTCAAAATAAGAACAATATTACTTTTGCTCACTCTTTAACACGTAGCAGCTCATACTCGCTCATAATACGATGAATGTCTGTATCAACAGGAACAAACTCACGGACGCCTTTTTTGACCTCAGCATCATAAACCAATTTAATGAACTTGGCATCAATGGCGCGACCTTTGTTTTGTGAGTGTACAGTCAAATACTGCAAGCGTTTGGCGTTGGTTTGCCCGTCATCGAAGCAGGCAACAGCGGCGATGGGTTTGTCATTAAACATACCGACGTATAAATATTGCCCACGTTTAAAACCTTGCGCAACGATGTTTAATACCTCGAGACCACTAGGCTGTGTATCATCGCTATCATAGAGGGCGTGCAAGCGCTCAGATAGCTCATTGTCGCGGGCAGGTTTTTTGATAAGTGGAGCGTCCAAACTATTGATAGCGATGGCTTCTAAAGGCATGGCAAATTCCTGTTGCTATTGTTTGATACAGCATTGCTTTATAGGGCGTGGGTAATCATGATTGATAAAACTTGATACAGCATTTTAGCAGAATCGGAGGATTTTGTACGTGGTTTAACGCGTGGTCATGGCAGTAAATCGTAGGGTTTGCTATGATAAGGATATTATTCTTTTTTTATCGCTATTAATAATAGCTATTAGATTTTTTGGTTATTTATATTTTATCGTTCTCATATTTGGAACACGTCGGGCTTTTGTAAGCCTGTTTTTATTGTTTGCTTTTCATTGATAGAGAGTAGCCATGACAACCGATTCAAACCTAAATTTACACGGCCGCCCAGCACGCACGGCCACCGTTGAGCGCAATACTGCTGAGACGCAAATCACTTGCACAGTCAATCTTGATGGAACCGGTCAAGGGGTTGTCGATACTGGTGTGCCATTCTTGGATCACATGATTGATCAAATCAAGCGTCACGGTTTGTTTGACTTAGATATTAAATGTACGGGCGATACCTTTATCGATGATCACCACAGTGTTGAAGATACTGGCATTACCCTTGGACAAGCCTTTAATAAAGCCCTAGGCGATAAAAAAGGCATCCGTCGTTATGGGCATTTTTATGCGCCACTTGATGAAGCTTTAACGCGCGCAGTCGTTGATCTCTCAGGTCGTCCGGGTTTGCATATGGACATTCCTTTTACCCGTTCACACGTAGGTAAGTTCGATGTCGATTTGTTTAGCGAGTTTTTCTACGGCTTCGTTAACCATTCGTGGATGACCGTGCATTTAGACAATCTCAAAGGCAAAAACAGCCATCACCAAATCGAATCTACCTTTAAAGCCTTTGCTCGTGCGCTGCGTATGGCGTGTGAATATGATGAGCGGGCGTTGAATACCCTGCCGTCGACCAAAGAGGCGTTTTAAGGCGCACTTAAAGCTTTTCTATAGAGTGTCAGCAAAGCTGAGTAGATTATTAAAGCGATTCAAAAATGAGAACCAATTAATGACCAAAGTAGCATTATTAGATTATGGCATGGGTAATTTACACTCAGCTGGCAAAGCACTATCAGCGGTAGGCGCAGACGTCTCTATCACCAATGATCCAAAAGTCGTCGCTGCAGCGGACAAAATCGTCTTTCCCGGTGTCGGTGCCATGCGCGATTGCATGATCGGTATGCACAAAGCGGGTATTGATGACGTCGTACGTCAGGCGATATTTAATAAGCCTGTGATGGCTATCTGTGTCGGTATGCAGGCATTGTTTGAGCAGTCGGCGGAGAATGGTGGTACGGACTGTTTGGGCATCTTAAATGGCACGGTAGAAGCTTTTGACCCGACATGGAAAGACGAGCAGGGCGCCACGATTAAAGTACCGCACATGGGCTGGAATACCATTAACGGTATGGATTTTGACCATCCGTTGTGGAATGGTATAGGCGACAACGCGCACTTTTACTTTGTACACAGCTACTACTGCGCACCTGCCGATAGCGCACAAGTGGCGGCCGTTTGTGACTATGGCCAGCCGTTTTGCGCCAGCATTATTCAAGACAATCTATTCGCCACCCAATTCCATCCGGAAAAGAGCCACACTGCTGGCTTGCAACTACTAAAGAACTTCGTTGAGTGGGACGTGTAGTCGGACAAAACAGTATATAAGTTTGAGAGGTGAGTTAACGTCAGCGTAGCTCACCTTTTTATTATTGGCCTCAGCTATTGTTAGCTATTATGTACGGAAAACTCAGTGGACTTTACCACCTTTAAACTAAACATCGTTGAGATGACAGGCCTCGCGAAAGACGCCTTACATATCTATGTCGGCGTCGGCGTCTATCTGCTTTGCTTGTTTATATTGCGCCCTATCATTAAAAGTCAGAATATCAGAGCCTTTATCGCTCTTATTGTCGTGATCGGTGTTGCCATAGCAGGTGAATATTTAGACAACCGTCACATTATTAGGCCAAGAGGGTTTGTTGCATTAGGAATGATAGACATAAAGGCAAGTCTGCATGATTTGGTCAATACTTGCCTACTGCCTTTTGTGCTGTTTGCGCTTAGTAAATGGACGACCATCTTTCAGGCTACCAATTCACCAAGTAAGCTGTTAAAGAAAACCCGTTAAAAATAGCTAATACTTAACTATAGTCAGCTCGAAATAAAATCGTTACGCTCATAATAACGTGCAACTGGTATAAATTTCCTTGGCTTGCTGTGTCTACGCTGACAGAGGCTGCGCAAAACTCATACCAGCTGCATTGTATCGGTTTTAAAATGAATTAACTATAGCCCTCACTATTCAACCGCTTAGCATTTTCGCAACCCGCGCTTTACAAAGTTTACGAAAGTTAAAAAGTCTTGTCTGTTTAACGCTTCTTCAGTTTGTTACCTTAAAATTAAAGGATAACGTTATTTATTTGTCTCTTTGATTTGTAGATTTTGACTATTGATCAATTCGTTATCCGTACAGCATAACCAATAATATAATAGGAAAAGCTATGAATATTAAAGACTTGAATATCCAAGAAATATTAGACAAAGCCAAAGACACGTTAGGATTAGAGCCACAAGAAACAGAAGCAGGGATTTATATTCCTTCCAAGTCGTCGCTAAAATTGGCAGCGCCAAGCAAAACCAACTACGACAATACCGAGTATGATACGCCGTATACAGGCAATAAAAAAATCCTCATGGTCTGCACTGAAGAGCAATATATGACTATGGAAAACGGCAATAAGTTCGATACTGGTAACCATCCCGTTGAGATGATGGTGCCTCTATTACATTTTAAAAAAGCAGGTTTCGATGTGGATGTTTTTACGTCAACAGGGGAGTCTGTCAAAGTTGAACAGTGGGCGATGCCGGACAACGATGATGACGTTAAACAAATCTATAGCGATTACGAGTCAAAGCTGCAAAACCCAAAAAGTATTGCCGACTTTGTCAAAAATGACATGGCAGATAGTCATGATTATGCAGCGATCTTTATTCCGGGTGGTCATGGCGCAATGTTAGGCTTACCTGAAGACGAAAACCTTGGTGAACTGCTCCGTTGGGGCTATGATACGGATTTATTTACCTTAGCGATTTGCCATGGACCTGCAGCTTTACTGGCTGCTAATTTGCAAAGTCCAGACAGCTCCGATGAAGACAACAACTCTGAGCGCGACTTTATTTTTAGTGGCTACAAGATAGTGGCGTTCCCAACGGGAATGGACAAGCAAATGCCAAAGTTAGGTTATCTGCCTGGCACAATGCCGTGGTACTTCGGTGAGAAACTAGAGGATTTAGGCGTCACTATCGATAATAAACTCGCCTCAGGACAGACGCATCAAGATAGAAAGCTCATCTCAGGTGATGGCCCTCTAGCGGCCAATGAGTTTGGTAAGATGAGTACTAAAGCGTTGCTAAAAGAGCTTAGCTAAAGAGTGTGTAAACATTCACAGCACAAAAAAACGGACTATTAGCTAGTCCGTTTTTTACGTTTAAGGCTAGGGCTTTTTATTTAGCCTTATCATACAGCTCACGCACCACCTCACCAATTACTGCTATACCGTCAGTGAGCGTCTGCTCGTCTGCAGCGATACTCATGCGAATACATTCGTGCGCGTGCCTATAATTATCAACATCTACACCGGGGAAGAAGAACTGACTTGGTACGACGAGCGTGCCTTTTTCTTTGAGACGCTCGTACAGCTCAAGCGTGGTAATCGGCAAGTCTTTAAACCATAACCAAAAGAATATCGCACCCTCAGGCTTATGAATCATCAATGGATAATCACTCAACGCTTCTTTTAAAAGTCTCACGGCCAGTGTTGCTTGCTGCTGATAAAACGGCTTGATGTCGTTATCCGATAGCTGCTTGATACGATCATTCTGCACCAATGGCTTGGCAATGGCGGCACCAAAGCGGGTAGGGGCTAGATTGACCACCGCATTCATGGCGCTGACTGCTGCTATCACTTCAGGATCCGCTACGATGATGCCAGTGCGCACGCCCGGCAAGCCAATCTTGGAGAGACTAAAGCAAAGAATCGTATTGTCATCCCACGTCAGATGCGCATCTGAATAAATGATATTAGGAAACGGCATACCATAAGCATTATCGATAATCAGTGGCACATCATAGCGCCGCGCAATCTCAGCTAAGTGTGCCATTTCATCATCAGTCAACACGTTGCCCGTTGGATTGGTCGGACGCGAACAGCAAATTGCCCCAATACGACCTTCTTTAAGCGCAGGCAAATTCTCTAATGCCTCAAAATCCACGCGATACTTAAAGAAGCCTTCCTCACCATCATGCGTCACTTCATCGATATGCGGTAATACGGCGGTGAAATGCTGACCATCGATGTGCACGTCGCTATAGCCAATGTACTCAGGGGCAAGCGGTAGCAAGATGGATTTGTCTACAGACTGACTTTTTTTCTCTTGACCGTGCTCATCAAGCTTATTATCACTAAAGGCCCCGCCGAATAGATTGAATAAGAAGAAAAACGCATTTTGTGAGCCATTGGTCAGCGCGATATTTTCCGCGCTCAAATTCCAATCATAATGACGGTTAAAAAAGCCAACTAAGGCATCAATAAATTCAGCATCACCTTGCGGGTTAGAGTAATTTGCCATACTAATAATGGCGCTACTATCAGGATCACTAGCGTTACTGTCATTGCCAAGCGCTTGATAGGTCTGCAAAAACACTTCATTGACCGCCGCAATCTTGGCAGGATTGCCGCCGCCAAGCATATTGACTGGCTGATCGCTTTTGAGCGCATCGCCCAAATCATCCATCAATTGCGAGATGCCCGTGGGCTGAATAAACTTTTGACCAAACTTGGAGAATTTCATAAGGGTACCGTGCTGTTTTGGAAGGGGTTATCAGGTTATTTCATAGATAAAGTGGCGCTAGTATAACAAATGCCGACGGTAAGGTGAGTAAACAACCTGGCTTGATACAGCGCTTACTATATAGTCGATACTAAATAAAATAGATACACTGCATTAACACGCTAGACTGGGATAAATTTTTCTTGCGTGCTGAGCCTGCGCAGACAGAGGCTGCAAAAAATTTATCCCAGTCTAACTGTATTCTTTTTATGCTGACCTGACTATACAAGAGCTTGTCCGATACCCAACAAACGCTAACACATCAGCCGCCGCAACCCTTATATAGTAAGTGCTAAATACCAGACCCACTACGATTAAAAAAGGAGTCCTTCATGAAAGCCGTATTACTCGATGAAAAAAGATTTATCGCCGACCTAGAGCGACCTACCCCCGAAAAAATAACCGACTACGTCACCTTTGAAGAAACCCCACAAGACAATAAAACCATCATTGAGCGCTGTCAAGATGCCGACATTATGATGAATGGCTCCCTACGTATCGAGCGTGAAGTTATTGAGGCGCTACCCAATCTCAAGCTCATCCAGCTCCTCTCTGTCGGCTCCAACCACATTGACAAACAAGCCTGCGAAGACAACGACGTCAAAGTCCTTAACGCACCAGATTTTGCCAGCGCCACCGTCGCCGAGCACACCATGATGCTACTACTCAGCGCCATGCGTGCCAGTATCCATTATCACAACAAAGTGAAAAGTGGCGAATGGAAGGATAAGGGGCGAGCCGACATCATCGATGCTGAGGCTATTGATCTCGAGGGTTTAACCATCGGTATGATAGGTATCGGTGATATTGGCAAGCGGATTACCAAGCTTGCCAAAGCCTATGACATGAACGTCCTATGGGCAGAGCGCCAAGGTCGCAAGCCTCGTAATGATGACTACACCGACTTTGAAACCGTTCTGAGCAAGTCTGATGTCATCACTATACATTGCCCGCTCACCGAGGAAACCAAGCATCTCATTAACCAAGACACCCTAAGCAAAATGAGCAAAAAACCGCTACTGGTCAACGTCGCCCGTGGCAAGATTGTCGATAGCGAGGCCTTAGCTAGCGCAGTCAAACAGGAGCAAATACTTGGCTATGCTACCGACGTATTTGAACAAGAACCTGCCGGCGAAAATGACCCGATTGTCCAGCTTGCCAATGAAGGTCATCCTCGCATCATTCTAACCCCGCATATGGGTGCAGGCAGCCGAGCCTCGCAAGTCAAACTATGGAAGATAATCACTCGGCAAATCAATGATTTTATTGAAAACAACTAGAGTTAAAGTGGTTGGGGTTAGAATAACTGAGATGTGAATTGAGAGGGTTTGGTATTTGGGGTTTTAGGGGCTTAATGTTTTGGAGCTAATCTCGCCATCCGTTCATATCTTATATGCCCACTGGCGCGGTGACTAAAGGCTGATAGTGTTCCTATTGCCTCGATATGAGGAGGGAAACAGTAAGTATCTGGAAGACACTTGCCTCGACGCAAGAGAAAATCTATGATTTTCTGGAAAGCCAAGTCCCCGCAGACCAGTGGTCACATAAGTATACCCGCTACTGTCGAGGCTAAACCGCACCCTAAGGCGACTATTGATTAGTTAAGCGAAGTTTTGGTAAGAGTTAGATTTGGTGTAGGGTGGGTTAGACTTTTCAAATTCTCGTAGAAGATGTAGATAAGGCGTAATCCACCGAATAAGCTCTGCTATTATGTTCAGTAAACTTTATGAAAATGCTATGGCAGCGTGCTTCAGATAGAACTATTTTAGATGATAAAAGGAATTACAGTGAATAATGTACAGCAATCACTTGATGAGGTTAACCTCAAAACTAAACCATCAAAAAATAATGGCAACAGTATTGCAGACCAAAATATTCAGCTTAAAGCTACTAAATCGACAGGCTCAAAATATTCTATACCAGATGATATTATCAACGACTGGAAACTAAAAACACAATTTAAAATATATAATCCTAAAGGTGACTTTAGCGTACCTTGTTGCTGCGCTTTCTTTTTATTTGACGATGAGTGGAATGAAGAAGGTCTTAGTGCATTAAAAGAACAGTCAGGTGCAGAATTGTTGATTGGCATAAGAACCAGTCGTAGATTTATGGAAATTAATAATGTCATAGATGGTGTGGTTTGCTGTGAGCTTAAGCAGGTTGATAGGATTGTACATCAGTTCCAAGCTATGTTGAGTGTGCACGGGAGCTATATCGCTATGGATCTGAATGACATTATCAGTTTTTTTAATCAATGCCCATATACTCAATATGCAGAATCAAAATTTTATTTATCAGACGATTTTTTCAAGCAAAATAAACAGGAGGTTGAAGAATTTATAGGTAACCTTCCTATAAAAGACGTTAGAAGTCTATTGCTTTACATCCATACAATTAACCCTGGAAATCTTGAGCAATCTAGTGAAATTATAGAAATGGTTAATCGGAAAATGAATCACTCTGACATGGTGCTTTATGGCATGGCAATGAGTACATTAAATAATGCTTATATCAGTGTAATATACCCCGACGAGCCATCGCAAAATTAACGAATCATGACTCGCTTCAACACATAAAAGGCTATAAAGTTTTTTTTGTTCCAGACAATGCCTATAAGGTAATTGACTAACACTTAATAATTATATGCTCGGCAATATTTCAATAAGTTTTTGTCTTGCTTGCCTTTTCTCATTACTAAATGAACTAGGGTGGTGTATGCGATAACACTGAGCGTCATAATCGGGTAATTTAAAAGCCCATAAATCCTTTGAGGGGTAGCCTTCAATAGCTGTACGTTCTCTCAACTCCGAATTTGGGAAGTATCTACGTCTTGCTGCAATGCCCTGACTGCCTGTAGCGAATATGATGATATCGGGATTTAGTACCTCAATTTGAGCGACAATAATTTTTCTAGAAATAGTTTCTATCTCTTTTATCATGTCCTTATCTTTTATGTGATTGATATGCCCGCCCTTATAGTCAGAGGCATAGATGTTAGCCCATAAAACACCATTATCGCCACTTTTTTTCGCAACATCACGTACAAAATTAAAGAATGATTTACCACGAGTATCTTTTTTCTTTTCTTTTAGCTGGTCTCGTACGAAGTCTTTACTCTCATCCATTGACCGCTTAATTCCATTTTTATCATATTGGAAGTCATTCAAACTCTTTAACCAACCCTTAGTTTCTCTACCAACAATTAGTATTTTATTAGGCGCTTGTTCGTATTCATCAGGTACACTGCCCAAAAGTAGTTTTGCTAAATCGTTATAGGATAAGGACTTTTCTAAAAACTCTTGATGCTCTTCAGCAATACTCATATAACGGTCAAACAGCTTTTCTTGTAACATTTCCTTCTCCTAATAAAAAATATATTCAATAACCTCTAAATCATCGCCCGAACTCTCGCCATAATCCCGCGTCCAATCACCAATCTCACATAAATAATAGCAATAGCAAACAGCAATACAACTAATGCCGCACCACCAATAGCCAAGCTCGTCCACGGCACACTAAACTGTAGATTAAACCATTGCGTGATAGCCGCCCATGCGCCAACGCTGGCGATAACCACCGCAAATGTCGCCGCACTAATACCAAGCACTCCAAGCTCTAAGATATTGAGCATATACAAGTCACGCTTTTGCATACCTAATAGCCTAAACGAAGCGCTTTCTTGCATGCGATCTTGCGAGGTAGAGAGGAGCGAGCTAATCAACACCATGACACCCGTCAGCAATGCCAGTAGCGTAAAGACATAGACCAAGCGGCTCATTTGTACCACCAGCTCTTGGACTTGCTCAGCGATTGCCGTACCGTCGATGGTAGTGACGGCAGGGAATTCGCGTACCAGTTTGCCTTGCAGCTCTGGGATAGCATCTTCTGCCACATGAGCGGTGGCAAATTGGATTTGCGGAGCAGCAGATAGCACCGATGGCTCAAACAAGAAATAAAAATAAGGGCTTGGGCCACGCTCGTAACGTGAGCGAATACTGGTAATTTGACCGACGATTTCGATACCTTGGATATTAAAACGAACCTGATCGCCCATGCCGACATTGAGCATACCTGCCGCGGTATCTAAAATAGACAGAGGTGCAATCTGTGGCGTTTGGCCTTGTTGACCATCAGCTTCGATAGGCGAGTACAGCTCGTTATCTTCTACTGCATCAGTAATAAACTCAGTGTCCATCACCGTATCTGCGTAGCTTAAGTTAAAGACACGAGTAGGCTCATCAAAGCCATCCGCAGGTTCGATATCTTGCGCGGGTACATCATTTGCGGTGACCACACGGGCGCGAATGACCGGATAATAGCTCACTGGCGCGCCAATTAAGGCATCAATATCCTCATGTTGATCGCTTTGTACATCTAATAAAAATAAATTGGGCGCATCTTCAGGATACGCATTAATAAACTGGGCATTGATACTATGATTGAGTGTGGTGATGAGCGTGAGGACAGCCACTGACAGCGATAAGGTGACAAAGAACAGCGCAGACTGGTTACCTTTACGCGCAAGGTTATGAATAGCAATGCGCTTCATCCAACTGATATCAGTATTCATTGCCAATTTGGTCAGCAGCCATAGCCAAGCGCGTGCCAATAGCCAAAATATCGCTACGAAACCAATTAAGCCAGCAAGTAGCTGAGCGCCGAATGTTAATGAGCCAACTTCATAAGCAAAAAACGCATACAGTCCTACCAGCATCAGCCCGTACCATAATAGGGGTAAGCGTCGATACCAAGGCAGGTTTTGTGATTGCTGACTAGCACCTTGATTGAGTAATGTTGCAGGCTTAGTAGTGCTAAGGGTGCTTAAGCCACGCTGGGCAATCAGTAAGGTCAGCACTAGAGCAATGATGATGGTTTTAATTATACTGATAGGGTTGATGGCAAGGCCCACGTCTGCTGGCAGGATGGCAATAAGATACGGCTGACCAATTTGTAGTAAGCCGAAACTCAGTATACTCGCTGCGATACAAGCGATAACTGTGGTCGCTATCAATAGTTGATAATAGCTACGTTTGAGAGATTTAAGAGGCTCACCTAAGGCCAAGCGAATCGCATTATTAGACTGCTGCTTGGTCACAAAAGCCGTGATGACCCCATACATCGCCACCGCAGAGAGTAGCAATACCGCAATGACCAGTAGTTTTAAAAACATCAACACATTGTCAGAGATGCGCGATATCTGCGTGTCCTCTGAATCGATATCAGACAGTCTAATATCAGGGTAGCTGGTCAAGGTCTGCTCTAACTGCTCACGTAGTGGTTCTATGGTTTCAGCGTCTCCTGCCATCTCAATGCGATAACGCACGCGGCTACGTTGACCGAGTAAGTTGGTTGCCTCCAGTGCGTCTGCTTGCATGAGTACATGCCCGCCAAAGTCAAAGGCACTGAGTGGACGATCCGGCTCTTTGGTCAGCACATCGCTGATCGTAAATTGCCCTTCGCCAATGGTAATGCTATCGCCAATACTCGCATTGATGCCTTGCAGGACTTCTGGCGCGACGACCACGGTGTCAGGCTTGAGCTGTTCCCATAACGGTTTGTTTGATGCCGTTTCTGCTGTTCCGTATAGCGGATAAGCCGGCGTAATGCCTTTAACGCGCACCAGCAAGGTTTGCTCGTCAGTGACGACCATAGAGCTGAACTGATGATCGTAGACGATTTGGTCGTCAGGCAGGGTTTGGACTTGCTTTAAAATGTCTGCTGGCCATTCTTGATTACTTTCAAGTATCAGATCACCACCGATTAGCGCGCGCTGATTGTCAGTGATATAGCTATCAACGGACTGCTGGATAGAATCAAGAGTGAGGTAGGTGGCAAGCGATAGCGTGAGCGTCAATAAATACAGCACCGGATATACCCAGCGCCGCCACCAGCTGCGACTTAACGCTTGCGAGCCTAGATCGCGAGTGAAAAGTTGGCGTATCATGCCACCAGAATAATTTGACTCTTTATCCATGTTATCCATTAACTTTCGACCCATCTATCATACCGTCATGCATGGTAATAACGCGATCTGCCATTTCGGCAAGCGCAGGATCATGAGTCACAACCACGAGTGCTGACCCCGTCTGCTGGCGTAAATCTAATAGCAGGTTCATGACTTGATCGGCATTTTGCTCATCAAGGTTGCCCGTTGGCTCATCAGCGAATACAATCTTTGGCTGCGATACCAGTGCCCGCGCCACCGCCGTGCGTTGTTGCTCACCGCCTGATAGTTGATTGGGCAAACTATGACGTCTATGACCCAAATCAACGGCTTCAATCAATTCGTTGACGCGTGTTTTATTCGGACGTCGAGCGATATCAAGCGGGAACGCAATATTTTCCGCCACTGTCAAAGTTGGCAGTAGGTGAAACGATTGAAAGACAAAGCCCATATCACGTTGACGAATCACAGCGAGAGCATCTTCATCAAGACTGCTTAATGTCTGTCCAGCCAGCTCAACCGAGCCGCTATCGGGATAATCTAGCGCTGCCAGTAAACCAAGCAAAGTTGATTTACCCGAGCCAGACTTACCCATAATGACCACGAATTCGCCAGCATCGACATGAATACTGACGTTCTTGATAATAGACAGTGATTGCTCACCGACTTGCACGGTTTTATTGAGATGTGAGGCGGTAAGTAGGGCTTGCTGTGTAGAATTCGATGTTGATTCTGATGCTGGTGTCGATGATAGTACAGTCGGATTTGATGTCATTACAGGGTCTCAGTTGACGTAGTGTCTGTTACTTGCGCTGGCTCGTTAGGTATTTTAATCAGTCGAATCAGTCGAATCAGTTATTTTCAGTCTCTACCATTGCTTCAAGCTTGGGCGCTAAGATGGGCAAAATATTATCATTAACGATAATTGTGTAGCCATCTTTGGTTGGATGAATGGCATCGGCTTGGTTGAGCTCAGGGTCTCCGCCCACACCATTTAAAAAGAACGGAATCAGCGTGACGTTCATATCTTTAGCGACGCGAGGATAAATCGCGGCAAACGACTCTACATAGTCAGAGCCAAGATTGTCATAAATCTGCATGCCGCCCAAGATGACTTCACTGCCGTTGTCTTGCAAGTGTTTAACCGCGGTACGGATGTTATCTTCAACGGTTGCGACGTCAATACCACGGATAGCGTCATTAGCGCCAATAGTCAGTATGGTAATATCAGGCTTGGTTTGTGCCACCCAGTCCAAACGATTGACGAGGCCTGTACTGGTCTCACCGCTAAGACCTGAATTAACGACTTTGACATTGCTATAACCCATCTCTTTGAGCGTTACTTCCAATTGGGCAGGGTAATTGTCATCAGGGTTTACGCCCAAGCCTTCGGTCAGAGAGTCGCCAAGTGCTAAAATAGTAATAGGTTGCTCAATCGCCACGACATTATCTTGTTCATTCACTGTTTCACGTGAAACCTCGTTAGTAGTATTGTTAATGGCTTCTGTTTGAGGCGCATCTGTTATAGGCTCGTTCGCGTTAGCACTAGTAGTATCAGCATCATCGGCTGGACTACAAGCTACCAGTGCTAAGCTGGTCAGTAGCGCCAAGCTAAGTTTCTTTGATAAAAATTTAGATAAATAAGGCTTTATTAAAGGCAATGGCATAGTGGTTCCGTTACATATTTATTGGCATTATTTGCTTTATATTAGGGCAGGCTTAATATTCACAAGTAGCTGATACTATGATCAAAAAATACCTTAACAACTTTGAGAGCTGCTGGCTTGCCTGAGATTGGTTAGCATTATTCAGAACTTTTGCTAGCTAAAAATGCATTTATCGCCTGATAGGTTTGCTTGCAGATGTCAGGATTGAGATTTTCCATATTAAGGTAAGCATGAATGACCTTATCAAAAGTCAAGTGCTGCGTATTGACACCAGCTTCGCTAAGTTTGGCAGCATAAGCGACACCTTCATCATATAAAGGATCAACCGCTGCATTGATAATAAGAACAGGTGGCTGATGCGCCAGCTCGTCTAAACTAGCGAACAGAGCAGATTTTGACTTTCTGTCTTCACCGTGCTGAAAGTACTGGTCAAAATACCAGTTAATGCGCGCTTGGCTGAGTAGATACCCATTGGCGTATTTATTAATAGAAGGGCAGCTCATGGTAAAGTCGACGCTTGGATATATCAGTACTTGCGCGCTGATGTCACAGCTCACCTCAGATTGTTTTATCCTAGGGTCACGCAGTAGATTGGTAACTAATGCCCCACCATGACTGTCTCCTGCTACTACGAGCTTATTCGTGCTGATGTGACGGCGGGCGAGTAGTTTATTTAAGCCAAGCAAAGCAGTGCAAGCATCGTTTTGAGCACAAGGATAAGGGTTTTCTGGTGCAAGACGGTATTCTGGGGCAACCACAATGTGCCCTGTAAGCTTCGCTAAACGGCATAAAATTTGATGATAAACAGAGACACTACCCGCTGTACCACCGCCACCATGAAAGTACAGCATCACGGGTAGTGGTGTCTGCTCAGTCTGCTCTATTGAAGCATCCGGCAAGCTCGGATAAAAAAGGCGCACCGGCACATGATAAGCATCTTTAGTTGACGCATCACCTTCAATGATATCATCGACTATTAGCGCCACATTCACGGTCTCGGTGACAAAGGTATGGGTTAAATTTGCTAGGCCATCTCTAGCATTGATAGCATTAAGGATACTACCTGTTTGCACGAAGGCAGGAAGCAGTTGTTCATTTAATACCTTTAGATAATTAGCAACAGCAGGTAATAAATCGACTTTGTTTTCAGCATCAGCTTTGTTGGATTTGATAGAGTCGTTCATCTTCATTCCTCTGTATTTATCAGTATTAAAACGCGTTTAATAAATGACAAGTCGGTATTGCTAGTGGCTGCTGATAGCTAAAAACACATCAAACAGGCTTTAAGCTAAGCAGGGCGACCATCGACCATCACCGGACGACTGACCATCCAAGCAATCACGACGTTGATAATCATCAAGATTAACATAATAAAAAGCGGCAAATCCCAATTACCAGTCGCTTCGTGTAGCCAGCCGGTCCCTAATGGACCAAAAAACGCTATCAAATAACCAACGAATTGAGCCATGCCAGACAGCTCGCTAGATTGATTGGTCGTATAAGTTCGTAGCGAGAACAACATCATGCACAAAGTAAAAATCGCAGAGCAGCCGATACCCATCAGTCCTGACCATAACCAAGCAAGATCAGTAGAAAAATAACTGACCCCTAAAATACCAATCACATTTAAAGAGGCAGCAACCACAGTCAGCGCTTGAATAGGGCGACCACGATTGATAAGCCAAGTGATAATCAAGATAGAAAACGGTGCCATAAACTGAAACACCGACCCCATTTGTCCGGCTTTAATGGCTGATAATCCCTGACTGACCCAAATAGAGGGTAAAAAACTAGCAACAGTATAAAACAGCAACGACTGCAAGCCCATAAATACTGCAATTTGCCAAGCAAAAGGCGTCCGCCACATGGAGATCTCTGAAGATCCTGGCGTAGGCAGGTCAACCACTTGATGACTAGACGAGCCGAGACGCAGACGTAAAAACACCCAAAGCACAATGGCAAATATGCCTAAAAGCGACCAACCACCAAGCGCCCTTGTAGGTTATGTCTGTTGGATAGTCCGGCATCACGGGTAGTGATGTCATTGTCGTCACTATCGCCCATGCCGATCCCGTCATAGAGGGCGCGGCTGATCACGGGGCTGTCGATATCGCCATACCAGTAGTTTAAAAGGACGGATTGTCCGAGTCTTGGGGCAAACTGCCAACCGTGAGTGGCACCTGAGGACAGTTGTAGTGCTCTTAGTGGCGGGGTTACCTCATCATCATGTGGGCTGATACCTGCGGACACGGGGGTAGAGATGGTGCGCTGCAGACCGTCATCGGTCACTTGTGAAGCGTAGCTTGGCGCCCTTGAGGCAGACTGATCACCGGTACGGGCTTGGGTGACACCAGTATAGGTGCTGCTGACAAAGGACTGCAAGCTTGGATAAGGACAGTATGGAATAGCAGAGTCTAATAGTGTGGCGGATACCCAGATGCCGGTGTCTTGTGCGATATCGTAGCCATGCTCAGGTATGGCGCTAAGTGTTGTTTGCGCTGTTTGCGTTGTTTGCTTAGTGGTACGCGTAAGCCAGTCTTTTATCAGCACTTGGTTGTGGTAGGAGACGCTATCACTGTTAGGTTCGATACCGACGATCGTCATGCTGGTACAGTACGTAGATAAATAGCCAATAGAAGGTAAGTTGTTGATGCTAACCCTGCTACCGATACTTATGCCACGCATGGCACCTGTAGCACTATAGTATTCTCTATTGCAGCCATTGGCGCGTACCCATTGCTCAGCTAAGCGGGTAGCAGATTCATCGCTATATACTCGAGATGGTGCCCCTAATAAGACAGCAGTATCATCTAGTGCCAGCTGAGAGTCGTCATCTGCCACGCCTTCATAGATAGTATCAGTAGCGAGTCCATCCGCTCGTACCACCACGGTGCGAGTGCCTAACTGCTTGGCGATCATCTGTAGCTCGTCAACAGAGTCTGTACCAGACTGTACTGAAGACTTCTCGTAGCGATAGTCAAGTGGTGATAATTCATTCTCGTCTAGCGCACTGACTAAAGACCAATAGCCCAGCTCATCTATTGAGTCACCTGATACCCAATAGGTGGTGACCCCAATATCAGCAAGCAAGCTGGTAATAAAGTCATAATCGCTGACATCAGACTGGATACGCATAGCGAGCTGTACCGGCCAAGGCGGTATGTACGGTAACTGATTTCTCGTTCGATGGGGTTGGTCGCCGACAGCTTAGATATGTTAGCAGATAGCTTCGTGTACGGAATTAGCTTATTTGCGGTCGGTGGAACGGTCATTAAGAAAAAACGGATTGCTAGAATTGCCGGATATTTTCAAATTACGCTAGCGATTCTTGGTTTTTTAGAAGTACTAAGACGTTTCTTTGGCAATGAGCAGTTACCTGACTTTTCTACCATGATAGTCATATCGATTCTTGCGCTAATTGCAAACTCGATTTGCCTCTATTTACTACAAAAATCGAAAAGCAAAAAAGAAGAAGCCCATATGCAAGCCAGTATGATTTTCACTTCAAACGATGTGATTATCAATTTAGGGGTAATTGTTGCAGGGATTTTGGTTAATTGGTTACACTCTAGTACGCCTGATTTGATTATTGGTAGCATCGTATTTGCTTTAGTTATTCAGGGCGCCTTTAGCCGTAATTGTTTGCCGTTCGCTAACAGTGCTGCCCTCAATAGGTGCATCAATGGCAATCTGCCACGGCTGCTGCTTATTGTTAACGCCAGAAGTCGCTATTTCTCCACCAATCTCAACCATATAGTTACGAATGTTGTAACGATCTTTGAGAACATCAGCAATGACGTCGACACCGTAACCTTTTGCTACTGCCGAAAAATCCAGACCAATGCCATCTTTGGTCTTATAGAGAGTTTGGTCTTGCTTGACGACGCTATCAAAATCTACCAATGCTTGGGCGGTGGCGATTTCAGTTGCACTTGGTGGGCTTTGTAAGCGTTCGACAGTCATGGTGCTACCAAACCCCCAAGTATTGATAAGCGGTATAACAGTTGGATCAAAGGCTCCGCCAGACTGTGCATAGACTTGTCTTGAGATATCGAGTACGTGACTAAAGTCAGCATCGATCGTAATAGGTGTGTCTTTGCCTAACTGATTAAACTTGGAAATAGTAGAATCACTTTGATACGTCGACATACTGTCATTGATTTGCTGTAAACGCTCATCAATGGCAGCTTGGACATCTGCCTCAGTTACCTTGTCTGGTAATTGATAACTAATATGATAGCTGGTACCCATCGTCTCACCGATCAAATAATTATAATCAGGCAGCTGTTGACAGGCGGTTAAACCAGCTAAACCAAATGCTGATACCGTAAATAATATAGTGTTACCTGCCGTCTTTTGTCTATCTTGAGACTTAATAGCGAAAAAACGTGTTTGAGGTTTATTTCTATTAAACATTGTGGATTTATCCAATAGCAAAAATGGATTAAAAAAAAGAGCGCCACTGTTGACGCTCTTTTTTATGTTTTCATGTTGACCGTCAAAATAACCGTTAGTCAAAATAAAAAAACTATTTGTTCAACTAACTATGGTTGTTAACCAATTTAACCACCGAAATCATCAAGCATGATGTTTTCATCTTCAACGCCAAGGCTATGTAGCATATCGATAACCGCCGCGTTCATCATTGGTGGCCCACACATATAATACTCACAGTCTTCTGGGTTAGGATGATCTTTTAGATACTCTTCTAGTAAGACATTATGGATAAAGCCTGTATAGCCGTCCCAGTTGTCTTCAGGAAGAGGATCCGACAAGGCAACATGCCACTCAAAGTTGTCGAACTCTTCTTCTAGCTGATCATAGTCTTCAACGTAGAACATCTCACGAATAGAACGTGCACCATACCAAAAACTAATCTTACGGTCAGAGTTCAAACGTTTGAGCTGATCGAAGATATGCGAGCGCATTGGTGCCATACCAGCACCGCCCCCAACAAAGATCATCTCAGCTTCAGTATCTTTGGCAAAGAACTCACCATAAGGACCTGATACTGTCACTTTATCGCCAGGCTTTAGGCTAAACGTCCAAGAAGACATTTTACCTGGTGGTATACCATCTGGACCACGTGGTGGTGGACTTGCGATACGAATGTTGAACTTAATGATACCTTTTTCGTCAGGGTAGTTGGCCATTGAATAAGCACGGATGACAGGCTCGTCAACCTTTGATACATATTTGAAAATGCCAAACTTTTCCCAGTCTTCTCTATACTCTTCAGCAATATCGAAGTCTTTATAATGTACTTCATGCGGTGGCGCTTCTAACTGCACATAACCACCAGCACGGAAGTTAACTTCTTCGCCTTCTGGAATCTTAAGTACCAGCTCTTTAATAAAGGTTGCGACGTTCTCATTAGAGACAACTTCACATTCCCATTTTTGTACATCAAAAAACTCAGGATCAATCTCGATTTGCATGTCTTGCTTAACAGATACCTGACAAGCCAAGCGCATGTGATTACGGATTTCACCTTGAGTAAAATAGCCTTCTTCGGTGGGCAGGATAGAACCGCCACCTTCAATAACACGGCAGCGACATTGAGCACACGTACCACCACCACCACACGCAGAAGATAAAAATATACCTTCACTAGCAAGGGTTTGCAGTAGTTTTCCGCCTGCTGGAGTCACCACATCATTATCGGGATTATCATTGATATGAATAGTAACATCGCCTGAACTGACCAGTCTTGAGCGTGCTGCCAAAATAATGGCAACAAGACCCATGATGATCAAGGTAAACATAGCAACGCCACCAATCGCCGTAGCATAATCCATGATATGTATCCTTAATCTATGGGGTAGGGGTGCGGATGCATGAATTTATTTCTGTACCCGAACGCCTACCGAATAAATGAATTAAATATGTCAAATCGCTAAATAAGTGTCTAAGCTTAGCGGTTTAAATGGACATCCCACCGAACGACATAAAGCCGAGAGACATAAGGCCAACCGTAATAAAGGTAATACCAAGACCACGTAGCGGCCCTGGAATATCTGAATACTTAAGCTTTTCGCGAATACCTGCTAACGCAGTGATCGCAACTGCCCAACCAAAACCTGCACCAACGCCATATACTACGGACTCGCTAAAGTTATAGTCACGCTCAACCATGAACAAGACGCCACCTAAGATTGCGCAGTTTACCGTAATTAGCGGTAAGAATACGCCAAGCGCGTTATATAGAGCTGGGACAAACTTGTCCAAAAACATCTCTAGAATCTGTACAGTCGCAGCAATAAGACCGATATAGCTTAATAGACCTAGGAAACTAAGGTCGATATTAGGAAAGCCTGCCCATGCCAGCGCACCATTTTTTAGAATGAACTGGAACAGAAGGTTATTGAGTGGCACAGTAATCGCCATCACAACAATGACAGCAACCCCAAGACCTATTGCGGTTGAGACTTTTTTGGACACGGCCAAAAAGGTACACATACCTAAGAAATAGGCAAGCGCCATATTCTCAATAAAGACTGAGGTTATAAATAAACTAATATAATGTCCCATTAGTGACCGCCTCCATGTGCCATGCCTTTAGACTGTGGCTTCATTACAAATTCGGCTTCCTCAATCTGCTCTGGCTTCCAAAGACGAACGATGGCGATAAATAAACCAATGATGAAGAACGCTGATGGTGGCAACAGCAATAGACCATTTGGTAGATACCAACCGCCATCAGTGACTGGTTGTAAGACAGTGATACCAAACCACGTACCTGAACCCAGTAATTCACGAATAGTCGCAACGAACAGTAATACTGCAGAGTAACCAAGACCATTACCAATACCATCTAAAAAGCTTGGGATTGGTGGGTTGCTCATAGCAAAGGCCTCAGCACGGCCCATAACGATACAGTTGGTAATAATCAAACCAACGAATACTGATAAGCCTTTACTCACATCATAAGCGACGGCTTTTAGTACCTGATCGACCAAAATAACTAATGAAGCAATAATTGTCATCTGTACAATAATACGAATACTTGATGGAATTTGCTTACGAATAATTGAAATAAAGAAACTAGAAAAAGCCGTTACCAATGTCAATGCCACACACATTACCAAGGCATTTGACATACTCGTCGTTACCGCCAGCGCCGAGCAGATACCTAATATCTGTAGAGCGATAGGGTTATTATCAAAAATAGGCGAGGTTAAAATACTTTTTGTGTCAGCCATGTTATGCCTCCTTGCCGTTTGCTACTGGTAGCGCGGCTGCCAGTTCGGTTGTAGGTTGAGCTGTCTGATTGTCTGATTGTTTGGATTGACTAGCCTGTGTATCAGCATTATCAATCGTTTTACCGCTCTCTTCACGTAGCGCGTCTAAGTAAGGTTTATAGCCTTGCTCACCCAACCAAAACTGAATCATATTGCTTACACCGCGACCAGTAAGCGTCGCACCACTGATACCATCGACCCAGTTTTCTTTTGGGTTACCAGCTTTGGTCACACCAGTAGCAACATCACCATTTTCATCATAAGAATGGATACCGCTCCACTTTGCGCGCCACTCTGGCTCTTCGATACGAGCGCCAAGACCTGGGGTCTCTTTGTGCTCATAAAAACTGATACCTTTAATGGTATTCATATCACTTTCAAGCGTCAAGAAACCGTAGATAGTACCCCATAGGCCGTAACCCTGAATCGGTAAGACCACCATCTCAGGCTGTCCGGCGTCATCACTTTTAACATAGACCTTTGCGTACTTAGGCACACGACCAATACCAGCAGGATCGTTATCACCTAAATCTTCACTTAATGCTTGATTCTTAGTTGCTTGACTGGCGTCATAAGCATTGCGATCAGGAATACCAGCTTCGTTTAAAGCATCATCATCAAGATAGTTACCTTTGCTTAAGTCAACAATTTTTACTTCAAAATCTTTAAAACGTTCGGCAACATCTTTAGCAGTATCAGACTCAGCGTCATACATGTCAGCTGCTACTAGGATGTTTTTATTACGATCTAAGCGTGCATTTTCAATTTGTGATGGTTTAAGACCGACCGCAACTGCTGACACCAATACGGAACACACCAAGCATAGCGTTAATGCCACACTGATGGTTTTTGTATTATTACTTTTGGGCTTGGACATAACGAACCCTCCGAGCTGTTTGGCGTTTGATATTTGCTTGAGTTACAAAATAATCAAACAATGGAGCGAATAAGTTGGCAAATAAAATAGCGAGCATGATGCCTTCTGGGAAAGCTGGGTTGACTACTCGAATCAGTACTGTCATAAAGCCAATCAAAATACCATAAGCCCAGCGGCCTTTATTAGTATGCGCAGCTGAGACTGGATCGGTTGCCATAAAGACAGCACCAAAAGCAAAACCACCAATCACTAAATGCCAATAAAACGGCAAGTTCATCATGAGGTTATCATCAGAGCCAATCATATTAAAGATAAGAGACGTTGCAATCAGACCAACCACACAACCTGCCATGATGCGCCAAGATGCAATGCGCGTCCATAGTAGAACTGCTGCACCCATTAAAATGGCAAGCGTAGAGACTTCACCGATACTGCCTTGCATGTTACCTAAGAATGCATCACTCCACGTAATGGCATTGCCGTAGACATCGACGAAATCCTGTGGAACCACGCCAAGTGCTGCAAGGCCAAGTGGTGTTGCACCTGAAAAACCATCAACTGCCGTCCATACTGAGTCACCAGACATATACGCTGGATAAGCAAAGTATAAAAACGCACGGCCAGATAGGGCAGGGTTAAGGAAGTTTTTCCCAGTACCGCCAAAGACTTCTTTTGCAACGACCACCCCAAAGATAATACCTAAAGCAACCTGCCATAAAGGAATATCAGGCGGTAGACATAGTGCATAAAGGACCGAGGTCACAAAGAAACCTTCGTTGACTTCGTGGCCACGAACGACTGCAAAGATAATCTCACAGAGAATACCGACCGCGAAAGTGACTATATAAATCGGTAAAAACTGCATCGCTCCATAGACAAAGCTTGCCCAGATACTATCTGGATTATAGCCTGCCATACTAGTGATAACCGTACGCCAGCCTTCTGGTTGTAGGCCAAGTTGAGCAATAGCAGTTAATGCCTGATGGCCAATGTTGTACATACCCCAAAACATCGCTGGGAACGTACACATCCAGACTGTGATCATGATGCGTTTGAGGTCAATACCGTCACGTACATGCGATGACGCATAAGTCGTCGTACCTGGTTGACGTAAAAACGTATCAAACATCTCAAAAATGGCGTAATACTTTTCGTGTTTGCCACCTTTGGTAAAAGACGGCTCCATACGATCGAACATATTGTGTAAAAATTTCATCGTGGTTAGCCCTCCAGCTCAATGCGCGTTAAGTTGTCACGCAAGATATCACCAAATTCATATTTGCCAGGAGATACGAAGGTGCATAATGCGACATCTTCTTCATCCAGTTCAAGCACGCCCAAATCTACCGCAGAGACAATGTCTTCAACGATCAAAGCGCGTAACAACTGGGTTGGCAAGTAGTCTTGTGGCATGACCTCTTCATACACCCCGATAGGTACCATAGCCCTCGGTGAACCATTACTGGTAGTGGTGAAGTTATATTTTTTACCACCAAAAAACTGCGAGATGTAGATAGGCAGTTTAGAAAAGCGGTTTTTACCTGGTGTAAAGAAGTGGAACGCTGGACGCTCACGGCCTTCAGGTAACACACTGACTTGATTGTGAAAGCGACCAAGATAAGCCACATTATCGAACAATTTACGTCCAGAAAGTACCGATCCTGAAATGATACGATTCTCACCTGCGATCAATTTACCTTTCGTCAATGCCGTCATATCGGCACCGCGCTCAGTCGCTACCAAATGTGGGTCTTTAACTGCAGGGCCTGCAAGGCTTAACAGACGACGCGTATATAAGCGACCAGTCGTAAAGAGCTTACCAATCGCAATCACATCTTGATAACCAATCGTCCACACAGTCACGCCGCGACTGATTGGGTGCAAAAAGTGAATATGCGTACCAGCAAGACCAGCTGGATGCTTGCCTGCAAAGCTATGATATTCAGTGACATTATTAGCCGCAGTCTTTGCAACTGGTGGCAGCTTAGCGTCACCATGATGACAGACAAAGGTTTTTGGGCTGAGTGTAGACAATACAGCCAGTCCGTCATTGAACGCTTGCAGCTCTTCATTAATCAGTAGCATTGGGTCGAACGCTAATGGATTGGTATCCATCGCGGTAACAAAGATAGCGTGCGGACGTGCACCGATTTCAGGAGCACGGCTATAGGGACGTGTGCGAAATGCAGTCCATTCACCAGAAGCAAGCAATTGGGTTTCAACAGCTTCAGAGTCTAAGTCAGCAAGTTGCTGGGAGTCATAGCGCTGAAACTCTACTTCTTCACCGTTTGGGTCAACCTCAATGACAAGACTTTCAAAGACACGACGCTCGCCACGTTTAATGGCAATAACTTTACCAGCTGCAGGGGCCGTGTATATAACACCAACTCGTTTTTTGTCTTCAAAAACAGGTTGACCTTTAGCTACAACGTCACCTTCTGTGACGTTCATCGTAGGTTTCATGCCTACATAATCGTAACCAATAAGTGCCACATGTGCTGGTCTGTGCTCTGATATCTCGCGGGAGGGCTCACCTGTGATGGGCAAATCCAAACCTTTCTTGATGGTAATCATAAGCGAAAACTTAGTCCATAGTCTAAAACGATACCAGACGTCCTGTTTGGTACGACAGCAGTATTCCAAAAGCATTATGACAGACCATCAAGCAGCAGCAGCCTAGGGCGGAGCTGTGATTGAGTGCCTTAAACATAACGCTTAAGTATTACTGCAAGTAAGAGTATTAACGCTGACCTTAGACTCCTTAACAACACGTTAACGTCTTATTCGAATTACCAAAGTGGCGACCGGCTACCAAGATGCATAATAAGCCTACCAAACCAGAGTGAATCTCTAAAACCAACCGCTTAGAGTAAACACTTTAAGTCATAGATGGGCCTACAATACGTTTTATTGAAATTTATAACATTGTCATACTAGTATCATGTAAATGGGTTCTGCGACAATCAAAAGACTGTCAGACGCAATATATGATAATTTGATTAAAGACAAACCAATTAATTAAATAAGGTACAATTCTAAATCGTACCAATCTACTCGTGATCAATCTGTCAAAATGATAGACAAGGGTTACGGTGCATACTCTACCGTCCTGTTGTCTGTTTTTTGCCATATCTTTATAACTGAGCAGTATTATAGCCAAACATGATCAATCAATGTAAAAGCTTAATGTGCATCGCTAAGATATAGAAACAAATACAAATTTACCTAGGATTATACGCTAAATTAACCTAAAATTGCCAGTTAGTAATTGAATTTATCTAATTGTAGTACCTAACTTAGAGGCTGAAACTTATAGTTATCAATCATCAGAACAGCTCAGATGGTTATAATGGCTCTAATCCAAAATATAAACTTAAGTTGTTTTTAAATACTAATATTTAGTGAAGTGCATACTTTATAGTATTTTCTTTCCATTTTTCAATTATTGATGATTCTGTTGTACTTTCGCTATCCATAAAACGTTTTATAAGGAGTGCTATATGTGTGCTGCGCCTGTGATTATTCCCGCTATCGATCTAAAAGATGGCAAATGTGTACGCTTAAAACAAGGTCGTATGGAGGATGATACTGTATTCTCTAACGATCCTGTCGCAGTAGCAGGACGCTGGGTAAAAGAGGGCGCGAGGCGTTTGCATTTGGTTGATCTCAATGGCGCATTTGACGGGGTGCCAGTCCATAGATCGGTAGTCAATGATATTGCCAAAGCCTATCCAAACTTGCCTATCCAATTAGGCGGTGGCGTGCGTAATATGAACACCATCGAGCAATATATTACAGCAGGACTTACCTATATTATCATTGGCACCAAAGCGGTTGAAGATCCCAATTTTGTCACTGAGGCTTGCCGTGAGTTTGCTGGACACATCATCGTTGGTATTGATGCTAAAGACGGTATGGTAGCCACCCATGGCTGGGCGAATGTCACGGACACCAAAGCGACTGAGCTTGCCAAGCGCTTCGCTGATGTCGGAGTGTCGTCCATCGTTTATACCGATATCGCCCGTGATGGCATGATGCAAGGCGTCAACATCGAGCAAACGGTCAGTCTTGCGCGTGAAGGCGGTTTGCCCGTCATAGCGTCAGGCGGGGTAACTGATATGCAAGATATCGAGCTCCTAAAGCCTTATGGTGATTGTATTGAAGGTATCATTACAGGACGTGCTATTTACGAGGGCACGTTGGATCTTGGAGAAGCACAAAGTTACCTAGACAGTTAACCGATTGTATAGCTGTATATAGGGTTGTCTGGATTGTTTATAAAGACAATGGTTGCTCACTACCTTAATCAAGGATACTTATGATAGCTGTTTTTGACTATTTACCTTTACGCAGATATTTGCCAGTTCTAGGTCAGCTATTATTATCAATAAGTATCTTTTATAGCTTGCCTACTTATGCTGCTGGCGAAGAGTTGACAAGTATTGTAGCTGCAACAGATATAGATAGTGGCGCCTTGACGAGTTCAGAAGCAGAGTCAGGTATAGAGCCTGAGGTAGAAGCGGAAAGTGGTACGCTACCGACAGCGCCAACACCGATAGAAGCACCTCCGGTTATCAGTGGTGAAAGTACCAATAATGCTCAAATTGAAACCAAGCCTACTTTGCAAAAAGACAATGATATCCGTCAACGTATCAGCGGTATTTTCTCCGAAATTGATGGCTTACAGGCAGTCAATGTAACGGTTACTCAAGGTGTCGTTACGTTAAGCGGAGAGACTCCGAACGAGAAAAAAGCGCAACAGGCGATTAATCTAACCAATCGCTTAACAGATGTAGTGACGGTTGAAGATAACATCAATCGAACGCTTGATGTGCAAGACAATGTTTCAACGGTATATCAAGGACTTAAAACCCAAGGTACAAATCTAATCAAAGCCATGCCGCTATTGTTAGTCGGCATTGTTTTGTTTGGCTTGGTAGCTTGGTTTGGTAGCTGGTTGTCCAAGCGTCAAGGCATATGGCAACGCTTGACTCCCAATCCTTTTGTAGCCGAGCTGTTATCGCAAACGATCAAAGTAATCTTTATTATCTTTGGTCTAATTTTAGCGTTAAGTTTAATAGGTGCAGAAACTATTTTAGGCACATTGCTTGGCGGTGCAGGGGTGATTGGTATTGCTGTTGGTTTTGCCGTAAAAGACTCTATTGAAAACTATATTGCCTCTTTGATGCTTAGTATTCGTCAGCCATTTCGTGCCCGTGATCAGGTAAAAATCAATGAGCATGAAGGCATTGTGGTACGCTTGACCTCACGGGCGACGATTCTGATGACGTTGGATGGCAACCAATTACGTATTCCTAATGCTGAGGTTTTTAAAGGTATTATCTTAAACTACACAAAAAATCCTGAGCGCCGTTTTACATTTGAATTGGGTGTTGATGCCAATGATGATCCGTTAGCAGCGATCAAAGTCGGTTTAGACGCAATAAGTACGTTAGATTTTGTTTTGGATAAACCCAAGGCCGTCGCTATCATTACTCATGTTGGCGACTCCAACATCGTGCTTGAGTTTCAAGTATGGGTAGATCAATCAGAGACTGATTTTGCAAAAGCACGTAGTATCGCCATTCGCGCAACTAAACATGCGTTAGAAAACCAAGGCTTTAGCTTGCCTGAGCCTATTTATCGCTTACGCTTCAACGATAAGTTAGAAACAGCTTTTGAGCATATGCAAGAAGGTGCAGGTAATACCAGTTCTGAGATGACGGTCACACCGATGCCCCCTGTCGCAGAAAATGAGCAGACCACAGATGATAAGGATAAACAGCAAGCGAAGGCGCGAGCAAAGCAAATTTTGAATGGAAACAATAGTGAGGATATATTTGATGCTCGTCCTGATGAAAAGCTGATGGAAAAGGTCGAACAGGAGATTGCAGAGAATTCTGACGAGACTGACTTATTAGATAAAAATAGCCCACAAGAATAAGCTTTTTTTT
>NZ_LNUO01000182.1:0-7477 GCF_001462175.1 Psychrobacter sp. ENNN9_III | reverse complement strand
TTTTTTATTGCTTCTAACGTTTTATTTAGCTCCTCTTACTTGAACCTTTGCTGCTTCGGCCGTTATTTTTCTTAGCTGAGCTCTTTTTAGTGCTTCGGCCGTTATTTTTCTTAGCTGAGCTCTTTTTAGTCTGGTCTTTCTTTGTTTGGTTCATCTGACTGGCCTGTAGCTTTACTTTTAAGTCAAAATCGATCTGAAGCAAATCCATATTCACGCCAGCGACTTGCACTTTAACCAAGTCGCCAAGTCCAAATAAAGTCCCTTTGTCTTTCCCAATGAGCTGCTGCTGATGCTCATCATAAACAAAGAAGTCATCACCGACGTTTGAGATATGGACCAAACCATCAATATATAGGTCAGTCAATGTCACAAATAATCCAAAGTTCGTTACTGTCGTAACTACACCATCAAACTCTTCGCCAACATGATCTTTCATATAGTGACACTTCAGCCAAGACTCTACAAAACGTGATGCCTTTTCAGCACGGCGTTCGGTATCTGAGGTCTGTGTACCTGCCTCATCCAAAGAAAAGTCCATAACAGGCTGCTTACTATTGGTCACCTTAGCTTTAATCGCACGGTGTAGCATAAGATCAGGATAACGGCGAATCGGCGAGGTAAAGTGACTATACTCATCATACGCTAAACCAAAGTGACCGATATTGTCAGGTGCATAGTTAGCCTGCATCATGGAACGTAGTAGCATACTATGAATACTGATTGCATCTGGGCGATCTTTTGTCGCATCAATGATACGCTGATAATCGGCTTGCGTTGGACTTTCTTCAGGAAAGCTTAAACCAAAATTCTTCGCATATTCGTGAATACGCATTGATTTTTCGCTGTCAGGCTTGTCATGGTTACGATACAGAACTGGCAGCTCGTGTTTTAGCGCAAAGTTTGCTGCACAAGTATTGGCAAGCAACATACATTCTTCAATGAGTTTATGAGCATCACCGCGTGTACGTGGCAAGATATCTGCAATACCGCCTTCCTCATTGAACTTTATATAAGTCTCAACTGTCTCAAACTCCATCGCATGACGATCTTCACGCTTTTTGATGAGCAATTCATATAGTTGATGAAGTGTATCGACAGACTTTTTGACGTCTTTATTACCTGTTAAGGATTCTGGTACGCTTTTATCTTTAGGATCAGCAAAGTAGTCATTCACTTGATTATAGGTTAAGCGTGCTTGTGAATGCATAACACCAGGATAAAATTCGTAACCTGTCACTTTGCCTGCACGTGATATTTTAATATCAGCAACCATACATAAGCGATCAACTGAAGGATTTAGCGAACATAAGCCATTCGATAACACTTCAGGCAACATTGGAATCACACGGTGTGGAAAATAAACAGACGTACCACGCTCATAAGCGTCTTGATCAAGTGGAGAGTTTGGCGTGACATAATGGCTGACATCAGCAATAGCAACCAACACTCGATAGTTACCACCAGAGCGTTTTTCAGCAAACACAGCATCATCGAAGTCGCGTGCATCTTCCCCATCAATAGTGATTAACGGCAAGTCACGTAAGTCGGTACGACCCTTGAATTCTTTTTTGCTAGGTTCCCTATAGTCGTTGGCTTGTTTAAGGGCTGCTGCACTAAATTCAGACGGGATATCGTAATTGAGCAGGGTAGTCTCAATAATAAGTTCACGATCATTATCGTCATTTAGTACTTCTGTAATCTTACCAGTAGCAAACTCATGCTGGTTGGGCCAGTCGATCACATCGACTTTGACTGGATTACCCAGCTTAGCACCTACCGTTTGTATGTTGTCATCAGTGACTGTAATCGGTTGATGGTTGTTAGGACTACTAAGCTCAACACAGTAGCCATCCTCATCACGAGCAAGCGTACCAATAAACTGGTTTTGATGACGTTCAGTCACATCAACGATACGACCTTCTGTACGCCCACGATTATCAGTCGTCGTACCCACAGCATTGACCGTATCACCATTAAATACCCAGCGCATTTGCTTCTCATGTAAGAACAAATCTGGCATATCTTCTAATACGACAAAGCCAAAGCCTTTAGGATGCGCAGATACTGTGCCAGTGACCACATCTTGTTGCGTGACTGCACGAAAGCGATAAGGGCGACCTTCGCAGTTTACTTGTCCATCACGGGCCATAGCTTTTAGACGGTTACCCAAGGCGTCAAATTGCTCTGGATCTTCAATCTTAAAGATCTGCGCCAGCTGCTGGTGTGTCGCTTCACCGTGTTCAGCGATCGTCTGTAGTATCAGCTCGCGACTCGGGATGGGATTCTCATATTTTTGTGCCTCACTTGAGGCGTTTGGATCATTCCAACTCATAAATTACCGTATCTATTTTTAAAATTATTAATAATGGCTATCTTAACACGAACGACGCTTCAATACCCGACGTCAATGAGGTTATATATATTCGATAGCTGACTGTTTTGGATAGACTGTTTAATCAAATATCGATATCAGTAGTGCTAGATTTGTCTGTAATCTTTTTACTATCTAGCTCTTTTGATACTTCAAGGACAGTCGTTTGGTTAGATTTGTCTAAATACTTTTGAGCTTTATCTACTTCGCTCGTTAGAGTATTGACCGTCTGCTTCATATTTTCTAAGGCTTCAACTTTATAATTACTAATCATATCCATCGTATCATAGACATTATTGAAGGCGTTTTGTAGTTTATCAAGCTCAATAGTACTACTGGTTGCTTGCTCATGGATTTCACCAGATTGACGTTTGAGCATCGCGGAGGTTGATTCAATCAAACTACTGGTGGTTTTATTTAATGCAGTAATCTGATCTAGGACCAGTTTTTGATTTGTCATGGCTTGTGCAACCACCACTGCTGTCCGTAATGCTGAGATGGTAGTTGTGGTCGCACGATCCACACCTTTGATAAGCTCCAAATTATTTTTGCGAATGGTATCTAATGCTAAATAACCTTGTACGTTGACAGCCAACTGAGTCAAAAAGTCAGTGTTTTTTTGGCGTACGTAAAACAGCATCTCTTCTTTAATAATACGTGCCTTTTCAGGATCGGTCGCTTCTAAAGAATAGACTTTTTGCTCAAGTTGCTCATCAATCTTTTTGCCGACATATATGTACTGGCGAATGGATTGCATCAAATCCCACATGTTGACTTTTTCTTGCTCAATCATCGCGTTGTCTTTGAGCAGCTCATCCTTACCATTATAAAGACTGGTCACCACCGCGTTGATATGCGATTGTGCAGATTCATATTGACGAAAATAATCTTGGACTTTGTTGCCAAATGGTATGATGCCAAACAACTTACGTGAATTGGTTAGCTCTTTTTTGCTTGGATCCAAGTCCTCTACAATACCGCGCAATTCTGTCAATGACTTGGCAATTGGTGAATTATCAAATAAGCTATCATTGATGCTTTTAGCAGGAAGTTCTAACATTCGGTTAGTTACTTGAGCTGACTCACGAATCTCTTTAGTACCTAGGTTATGAATCGACTGTAGGTTTTCTTGAAAGTCAGGACCATTTACTGGATTGGTAATGACGTGATCCACAAAAGCATCAACTTTAGCGTCAAGCTCTGGGATCTGACTTTTATCCAGCTTAACCATCTGGTCCGCTTCGCTTTTTTCTATCTCTTTTACAGGGTCAGGCGGTGTCAAAGATATACTTGGTGTGTTTGTATTTTCTGGCGGTGTAAGTTCTTGCATAAGTATTCCTGTCGATAAATGATAGATTAAAATGTTTGGGTTATTCAATAATGTTAGTTAACGTCCAGTCTGCTAGTTCAAGCAAGTGCCATAATCGCTAAAAATCTATTAATTGACTTACGGTTATTAAATTATCATTAATAGGAAATGCAAAGTAGATTTTAAGATTACCGTGTAATCAGGAGGTCATAAAGACTGACCTTGTAAAACTATATGGTGGTTGGCATCGCAAAATTACAATAACTAATAGTAAAAAACCATCAATACCCCGCAGCATATTGATGGTCAAAAACAAAGATAAGTAAATATGACAAATTTAAGGGTTTACGGTCCAATTATTTTTTCTTAGTAGGACCAAGCAACATACCCATTTGTCGACCTTCCATCTTTGGATGCTGCTCGACGTTGGATATTTCAGCCGTATCTTCGATGATACGCTCAAGTTGCTTACGGCCAATTTCTTGGTGTGCCATTTCACGACCACGAAAACGGATGCTGACTTTAACTTTGTCTTGATCTTCTAAAAAGCTGACGATTTTTTTCAATTTTACCTGATAATCGGCTTCTTCAGTACTAGGACGTAGTTTCATCTCTTTAAGCTGGGTTTGCTTTTGGTTCTTCTTGGCCTCTTTTGCCTTTTGCTTTTGATCATAAAGGAAATGCTTGTAATCCATGATCTTACATACTGGCGGTTTGGCATCGGGCACTAATTCAACTAAGTCTAGGTTTTCATCACGCGCCGCTTTCATCGCGGTATCGATATCGACCACGCCCATTTGTTCGCCGTCTTCTCTGACAAGACGAACTTCTTTAACACTGATATCTTCATTGGTGTTTAGACGGTTTGACTGTTTAATAGGTATTACTCCTGATCTGTTTTTTGATTCTGACGGCCTTTTTTGGCAACGGCAGTCTGTACTAAGGTTATAAATTCAGAGACAGTCATCACGCCTAGGTTTTCACCTTCACGGGTGCGGACGTTGACACTGCCTGTTTCAACTTCTTTATCCCCTAATACTAGCATATAGGGAATACGTTCTAATGTTTTCTCTCGTATCTTAAATCCAATCTTTTCGTTACGCAAGTCACTAACTGCACGTAAACCTGCATTTTTTAGCTCGGTGACGACGTTTTGGCAGTTTTCTGCTTGTTTATCGGTGATATTCATGACAACTACTTGTTGCGGCGCAAGCCAAACAGGCATCCAACCAGCATAGTGCTCAATTAATATACCTATGAAACGCTCAAACGATCCCAAGATTGCACGGTGGAGCATAATAGGTATGTCACGCTCGTTTTGCTCATTGACAAACTCAGCATCGAGACGCTCAGGCATGTTTGGGTCAACCTGAATGGTGCCACACTGCCAAATGCGTCCTAGCGAGTCTTTAAGACTAAATTCAATTTTAGGACCATAAAATGCGCCTTCGCCTGGCAAGTAATCCCAATCAAGACCTGAGCTGTCAAGTGCATCAGCCAAAGCTTTTTCTGCAAAATCCCATGATTCATCACTACCGACACGTTTTTCAGGGCGAGTCGAGAGCTTCATAATGATATTATCAAAACCAAAGTCTTCATAAACAGCCAAAGTCAGCTTGATAAAGTCCGCGACTTCTTGCTGAATCTGCGCGGGCGTACAAAAGATGTGTGCGTCATCTTGGGTAAAGCCACGGACACGCATCAAGCCATGTAGCGACCCTGAAGGCTCATTACGATGACATGAGCCAAACTCAGCCATACGCAGTGGTAAGTCACGATAGGACTTTAAGCCTTGGTTAAATACTTGTACGTGACATGGGCAGTTCATTGGTTTTACTGCATAATCACGGTTTTCGCTCGATGTAGTAAACATATTGGTTGCATAATTACCCCAATGGCCTGAACGTTCCCACAAGCTGCGATCGACAATTTGCGGCGTTTTGATTTCTTCGTAGCCATTATCATATTGTACCTTACGCATATACTGCTCGAGCACTTGATAAATCGTCCAACCATTGGCATGCCAGAACACCATACCTGGTGCTTGCTCCTGCATATGAAATAAGTTGAGCGCTTTACCAATTTTACGATGATCACGTTTTTCAGCTTCTTCAATACGTTGTATATAGGCTTTTAGCTGTTTTTTATCTGCCCAAGCCGTACCATAAATACGCTGTAGCTGTTCATTCTTGGCATCACCGCGCCAGTAAGCACCTGACATTTTAGTCAATTTAAATACTTTTAAGAAGCGCGTATTTGGCACATGCGGACCACGGCACATATCGACATATTCTTGATGATGATACAGACCAAAAGCCTCTTCGCCTGGCATGTCATTAATCAGTTTCAGCTTATAATCTTCACCGCGTTCTTCAAATATCTTGATGACTTCATCACGTGGCGTCATTTTTTTGATAACGTCATAATCTTGCTTAATCAGCTCCATCATACGCTTTTCTATAGCTTCCATATGCTCAGGTGTAAATGGCGTCTCACTATAGATATCATAATAGAAACCGTCATCAATGACAGGCCCAATAACCATTTTTACGTCAGGATAAAGTTGCTTAACCGCATGACCAAGCAGATGTGCGCATGAATGACGAATAATATCGACACCATCATCATCTTTTGGGGTAACAATCTCGACCTTTGCATCATGGGCGATAGGATCATAAGCATCGACCAAATGACCGTCTACACGTCCAGCGACCGTAGCCTTAGCAAGACCCGCCCCAATGCTCTGCGCCACTTCCATGACTGTAGTATTGCCTTCGAAGTCTTTTATGCTTCCATCGGGCAAAGTAATCGCTACCATAATTTGTTCACCTGTTGTAGGTCCGTTAGCAGTGATGATTGCAACTATCAATCATATGACCGTAAGACCAAATAAATTATATACGTTAGATGTGATACATCAAAAGAGATAGGCATTACTCAAACATACTTAGCATATGAACGATCATCTAATTATGAAATCTACTACTTATATTGGAAGTAGATCGATAATACATCAGCGAACATAGCAAAGTACCTCTTACATAGCGCTGACTAACAACCTAAGATAAGTAATGCCATAAAGGCAACTACTATAACAAAAACCGTCTACAAACACTAGATAGCAAGGGGTAACAACATATCTTACATAAACATATATTCAAAAAAACACCAAACTATGTCAAAGACCATAAGTCATTTATGTTCTACGGTAATAGATTTTTGATCTAAATGTCTTCATGGATGATACCTACTATAATAGTGCTACTATATTAATAATAGTGCTACTATATTATAAGCAGTATCCATATATAAGGACTACTTGTACCAATATCAATAGTACAATCTTCAGAGTGAATAGACAGACAAAGAGACTTAAAGGCATTAAAACCAGAAAAGAGATAAAGCCTTAAACATAATGATTTGACTATCCTTTGATAACTACCAACCTTTTCTTATGCTATGTAAAAATTATAAAACTTTCCTAGTTATTTAACTTATTGAAAAGTATATCTTATTTACGATCCTTTATAATTAATTTAAAAACATCTAGAAAAACAGTTGACACTGAATGTAAAGGGTCTATAATACGCCCCACAGCAAAGGAAGCGCAGCGTAAATAGTGGAAATATTTACTAATAACGAAGCAGCTAACTTACTGAAATATTAGCAAATAAAAGCTTGACACAGTGTCAACTAATGATACAATAGATAGCTTACCAATTAGAAGAAGCAAATTAGCTTAGTTATGATTGGTTAAAAATTTGCATAACCCAATACTGGACGACAGTGAAGAAAGT
>NZ_LNUO01000181.1:0-9313 GCF_001462175.1 Psychrobacter sp. ENNN9_III | reverse complement strand
CCCCCCCCTTTTCATTTTAAACCTTCAGAGAAAGTTGAAACTTGGCAAATTAGAAATTTCTCTGCTGCTGTACGTCGAGCATGGCTAAACACTATCAATGAAAGTCCAATTTTAAAAGCAAGGTTTAAAGATATTAGGGATAAGCATCCTTCAGAGTTTATGTTAGAAGATGCATCTTGTGACTCAAGTTTTAACAGTGTTTTACAAAGTCCAAGTAAACTGAAAGAGTCATACTTTGAAAGCTTTACAACACCTGATAAAACAGAAGAAGTGATTGTTTGGTTGCCTAATGAATATGGTGTAGTAGAGTGGAGTCCAGATAAAAGAATTACTGTTAAAGTCGGTTTGAATGCTTCGCTTGGAGCTGATTTAGGCTTTATCAGAGTCGGACAAGATTATTCATTATTCGATACAAGCAACGAAGTCGAATGGCTTCAAGTAGCCTATCGTGACGATGTTAGAGCGATAGAAACAATGAACTTTGGTAGTAGAAGTGTAGGTTGTGCAACAAATCATATTTTATGGTGTAAATAGCTAAAAAATTATTTAAACAAGATAAGAATATTTAATCATTATTTTTTGGTTATAGATATTCATTGTTCTAAGTTTAGCAAAATCCTAAAGTTTAAGAGAAGATATGATCAAAAAAATAGATTGGTTTGAATTCCAAGAAGATATAAAAGATCATTTTAGTTCGCTAGGAGCTGACGCAGAGACTAACGCTAGAGTGCAAGGAGTACGTACTTGTCATGACATAGATATATTCGTTAAAACTAGATTTTTAGGTGAAAACATTATTTGGATTATCGAAGCAAAACATTGGAAAAGTAAAGTAACTAAGGCTCAAGTACTAACACTAAGATCAATTGTAGATGATATAGGTGCAGACCGTGGGTTTATTATATCTTTAGCAGGATTTCAAAGTGGTGCTTTTGAAGCAGCTAATAACACTAATGTGAAACTTAAAACCTTTGATGAGTTGAAGGTTGATACTAAAGGACTGATCGAAACTGAAATTTTAAAAACATACTATAAGCGACTTTTACTTTTAGAAGATAGGTATTGGTCACATTCTAAGAAACTGAGAATCAAATACGGTCTTCGTCATGGTACAGCAGACTACTCAATGCAGTTTGTTGGGCAGCAGCTACTGTCTATAGCACGAACAGCTATTATGGCTGCAGAAGAGCGTAACTACCCTATAGATTTAGAGTCCTTTTTGAAGGAACAGAAGGGAGAGAGCATCGCTTATAATTTCCAACAGCTTTCAATGTGGCTAAATCTTAACTTAAATCATTTTGAAGAAAAGCTGCTAGTTGCTGAATGGAAAATGTATGAAAACAAAGAATATCATCCTGATACAAGATATAGAACTAAAGATGGTGAACAGACCACTACTGAGCTTATGGCTGAGACAATATACAAAGCTAGAAAAAAACGACGATAAAGAATACAAATAAAGGTGCTTCTTGATATAAATTCATATCAAAATTATTACTTCTCTAAAAAAATTCCCAGCTTCAACTACTTCCTTGAAATTAAAACACAATTGGTCACTTTGAAGTTGTCGTATTTTCTCAGTCGTCATGCCATAATTGACACTCAAAACAACAATTTTCCCCACAAAAAAAGCCCATATCAGCGAACTAATATGGGCATTAACATTTAATAGAGTATTTGAAAAATTAGACTAACCACTAAGCCCCTTCACCAAATTTACCACTTTGGAAGTCGGTGACGGCTTGCATGATTTCTTGCTGATTGTTCATGACAAACGGACCGTACTGCACAATCGGCTCACGTAGTGGGCGACCAGTGATTAAGATCACTTTGGTATCCTCACTACTATCAGCGGTAATGGTAACGCCATCCGTATTGTCATCATTTTTCAAGATAGCCATGGTCTTAGTCGGCACGGTTTCGCCTTCGATATCTACTTTACCGCGATATACAAAGGCAAATGCATTGTGATCGGCTGGAATGGCTTGGCTAAAGCTCGTTCCTGCTGATAAATGGATATCCAAGTACGTCGGCTCAGTGATGTCGCGGGTGACTGCGCCTTCTACGCCGTGTGAGGTACCTGCAATTACCGTGACGCTTACGCCATCTTCAGTAGTATATTTAGGTAGATCATCACTTTGGAAGTCTTTATACCAAGGGTCATTCATTTTATCTTTGGCAGGTAGATTGAGCCAAAGCTGGAAGCCTTCCATTGCGCCATCTTCTTGCTCAGGCAATTCTGAATGGATCACCCCGCGCGCTGCCGTCATCCACTGTACGCCGCCATTTTGCAATAGTCCTTCGTTACCTGCACTATCACGATGACGCATACGACCCGTAATCATATAGGTAATGGTTTCAAAGCCGCGATGGGGGTGGTTGGGGAAACCGGCGACATAATCGTCGGGATTGTCGCTTTTGAAGTTATCGAGCATTAAGTATGGATCAAGACGCTGTTGCAGCTGCTGCGTCAGCACACGAGTCAATTTGACGCCAGCACCGTCTTGGGTATCAACCCCAGCGTAGAGCTGTTCGATTTGACGTGATTGGGTGACAGTATCTTTTACACTATTTGCTATAGGATTAGCCATTATTCTCTTCTGCTTTTTTAATAACCGTTGATAATCATTAAGTTTTAACAATCTTCATTTATTTATTTCGAGGTTAGCAGGACAGATTCCAATGTTATTTGATAGAATCATTATATTAGTACTATTTATTGTTTATTAAGATTTAATAATTAAAATAACTCACCCACCTCAACCACTTCTTCAAAATCGAAGTCCAATTGCTGCCCTTTACGCTGGCGCATCTGCTCAATACGCTGTTTGCGACCTACGATTAGTCTTAGCACCTCACGACGTTGTTCGGTGTTCATACTTAACCATAATTGACGTTCAGTACGACTGCGTAGACAGCCGAAACAATAGCCTTTTTTATTACTAGTGCAAATCCCAACACAAGGATTGTCAATATCAAACAGTTCAATCTGCTCACTCATGACGTCTCCTTGTCTTTTTTTTATTTTGAATAACCTATTTTAAGTCAGTATTCATACTAATTTGATTTGACTATAGATTCGCGTTTTTAGCACTATTATCGCTATATGACTGGTGTTATGCTCACTATCTATCAATTTTTATAGTATAACCAATTACAAAGATGAGATTGCATATGAATATTGTGTACGTGCATGGTCTAGATAGCGATGCCAATTCTACTAAAGGACTTTTATTAGAGCAATATTGTCAACAGCATTGTCCTGATATCAAAGTACATCGTCCTGATTTAAATCAGTCGCCAGAGCAAGTGTTTAGTTACTTAACGGATCTAGTCAGTAAACTTAGCAAGGACGCCAAAACCGTCTTGGTAGGAAGCTCATTGGGTGGATATTTTTCAACGCTCGTCAGCAATCATACTGGCTGTCCTATTTTATTATTAAACCCTAGCACACAGCCGCATATTACTTTACAACGTTTTGAAGACGATAAAAACGCTGTTACTTTAAAAATGGATGACAATAAGGATGAGACGCTTTATACCACTCCTGGTGGCTGG
This sequence comes from Psychrobacter sp. ENNN9_III, assembly GCF_001462175.1. Classification (NCBI taxonomy): domain Bacteria; kingdom Pseudomonadati; phylum Pseudomonadota; class Gammaproteobacteria; order Moraxellales; family Moraxellaceae; genus Psychrobacter; species Psychrobacter sp. ENNN9_III. The sequence goes on along the minus strand of NZ_LNUO01000181.1, from coordinate 5,755 downwards.
GCGATGACGAAGGCAGACTTACAGTGGTTTGCTCATCATCAATTATTGTCGGTTGCCAATCCAAGTCAGGTCACTGTCATGCTCAAAAAAGACGATGAATTACTGGATGCCAATTTATCAGCAGCGTTTTACCAGCAGCAAGGTGCGACTGTCACCATACAAGAAGGCGGCGATCATAGGTTTAGTGATTTTGCTAAGCATTTGCCCAAAGTCATTGAAATGGTACAACAATTAGTCTGAGCTAGGTTGTCTTATAGAGACGACATTATCTGACGTAAGCTACTGACGATTGACGTAAAGAGCGCCATTTTTGGTTATAATGGTTAGATAGAAACAATGATATGTGAATAATAAAGGAAGGCATTTTGAGTCAATATAATGCACAATCGTTAGAAGTATTAGAAGGTCTTGAGCCGGTACGTCGTCGTCCGGGTATGTATACCGACACCACACGTCCCAATCATCTGGCACAAGAAGTCATCGATAATTCCGTTGATGAAGCGTTGGCTGGTTATACTAAAATCATAAAAGTTCAATTACATAGTGATGGCTCGTTGTCCGTTGAAGATGATGGTCGCGGGATGCCCACTGATATTCATCCTGAGTTTGGTCAATCAGGTATAGAGCTTATCTTGACGCGTCTGCATGCTGGCGGTAAATTTTCGACCTCTAATTATGAAGTATCAGGCGGTTTGCATGGCGTTGGCATCTCTGTCGTCAATGCACTATCGACGCGTGTTGAGGTAACGGTATGGCGAGACAGTACGCAGTTTGATATGGCGTTTGAAAATGGTGCGCCAGTCACAAAGCTTACTGAGTCTGTCAGTTCCAATAAACGAAAACGTGGTACTAGGGTACGTTTTTGGGCGGATGGAAGTTTTTTTGATACGCCCAAGTTCAATGTCAAACAGCTTAAGCACAATCTAAAAGCCAAAGCTGTGTTGGCCGCTGGTCTGACGATTGAATTCGTTGATGATATCAATAACGAAAAAGTCGTTTGGCAGTTTACCGATGGGGTGGTGGAGTACCTCAGTGAGCAGCTAGATGGACTGGAGACGTTACCACCCGCGCCATTTTATTATAATCACGAGGCAAAAGCAGGTGAACGCGCAGGCATTACCTTTGCGCTGTCTTGGTTGCCTGAAGGTGGCACGCCAATTCAAGAAAGTTACGTGAACTTGATTCCAACCGCGCAAGGCGGCACCCATGTTAACGGACTGCGTACTGGTATTTTGGAAGCCCTGCGTGAGTTTTGTGATATTCACAATTTACTACCACGTAGTGTGAAACTTACGGCAGAAGACGTATGGGACGGGATCAACTATATTCTATCGCTTAAATTCTCAGAGCCGCAGTTCTCTGGGCAAACCAAAGAGCGACTCTCTAGCCGTGAAGCGGCTGGTGCTGTGCAGACGCTTGCAAAAGATGCTTTTAGTCTGTGGCTCAATCAGCATGCTGATATGGTACGCAAATTGCGGAATTAGCCATCAATAAAGCGGGTCGGCGCTTAAAATCTGCCAAGAAAGTCGCCCGTAAGAAAATTACTCAAGGTCCAGCTTTGCCTGGCAAATTAGCAGATTGTCGTGGTGATTTGCGTGATGGCGCGGAGCTATTTTTAGTCGAAGGGGATTCGGCTGGCGGCTCAGCTAAGCAAGCGCGCGATCGCCATTATCAAGCGATATTGCCGTTACGTGGTAAGATTCTGAACACGTGGGAGGTATCATCAGATACGGTACTATCGAGTCAAGAGATCCATGATATCGCTATTGCTATCGGTGTCGATCCGGCCTCCGATGATTTGTCTGAGCTACGTTATGACAAAATATGTATTTTAGCCGATGCAGACTCTGATGGCCTACATATTGCAACGTTAATCTGTGCTCTGTTTGTCAAACATTTCCCTGCGCTCGTTGATGCAGGACATTTATTTGTTGCGATGCCACCTTTATACCGGGTCGATGTGGGTAAAGAAGTCCATTATGCACTAGATGAACCTGAACTTGCACATATCTTAGCCAATGTGCCTGGCAATAAAAAAGCGCAGATTACACGTTTTAAGGGGCTTGGTGAGATGAGTGCAGAGCAATTGCGTGAAACCACAATGAACCGTGATACTCGGCGTTTGGTTCAATTGGATATGGATGATATCGTCCTAACCAGTAGCATGATGGATATGCTGCTCGCCAAAAAACGTGCCGCTGATCGTAAGTCATGGCTTGAGGACAAAGGTAATTTGGCTGATATTTCATTGTAGATCTTCACTCTCGCTACAAAGTAGTTTGGTTTGTATGGCGTTTTATAATTTTTAAAATGCTTGGTATGGTTTATAATTTTTAAAATGCTAAAATTTTACAAAAGGCGATTTAGTCCTATTTACTTGAGGCTAGTATTCGTTTTTACTTTATAGGCTTTAATGTATTGTCAAAACTCCCTAAACTTAGTAAAAGACACTTGGGTGATTTAGTTCCAAGACGTGGTAACAAAGTCGCGCCGATCATCGCATCGTTGATGTTAAAAGCAGCTGGCTGGCGTACAGTCGGGGAGATACCAAATATTCCGCAAGCAGTGGTATTGGCACTTCCGCACACATCTAATGTCGATGGTATCTATGCTATTCCCAGTTTATTTGCGCTAGATCTAAAAATTAGCATCATGGGTAAGCATACTTTGTTTAAGGTACCTGTATTTGCACAGTTGTTAAATTGGATAGGTGTTATACCGATTGATCGTGGCAATAAAGGCTCGGTACTACAAGCGAGTATCGATAAGTTTAAAACTGGTAAGCCGCTATTTTTGGGCTTGGCGCCAGAGGGAACCCGTCAATATACCAAAGAGTGGAAGACAGGGTTTTACTATTTAGCAGTAGGAGCCAATGTGCCAATCTTGCCAGTAGCAATGGATTACAAAACCAAAGAGATACGATTTATGTCTTTGGTCTATCCTACTGGAGATATTGCAGGAGATTTGCAAAAGATTTATAGCCAATATCAAGGAGTGGTTCCAAGATATCCTGAGCGCTTGTCGCAGCCGCTACAAGATATTAATAACGCAGGTAATTGACACTTTTATTAAAGCAGGTCGTTGTTAGGTATCTATACCCAAAAGCCCCCGATATTTTAATATTGGGGGCTTTTTCATCTTAGTTCGTTGTAGTCTAAGTTTATCGTCGAGGCTTATAATAGTGTGATTAATATCTAACCATAATAAGGGTCTTGCTATCGGACTTTAAAAGTTTGGTTGACCATTAGAAGCATTAACACCGCCATCGACAGGCAAATTAACACCAGTAATCATCGAAGCATCATCACTTGCTAAAAATGTTATCGCTGCGGCAATATCTTCAGGAGTGGCAAGGCGACCTAGTGGGCAACGGGCCAAAAATTTGTTGGTTTTAGTCTCGTTGTTTTGGATAGCACTGGTCATATTGGTTTCAGTTACGCTTGGATTGACCGCATTGACTCGTACGCCATCTGGACCATGATCTAGCGCTAACGTACGAGTTAAATTGGTAATTCCAGCTTTAGCTGCATTGTAGGCGGCCATGTTCCAATCGCCTCCAATACCCGAAAGCGATGAGACATTAATGATACTGCCTTTCGTCTTGATCAGATATGGCATCGCGGCCTGACAGACATAGAAGGTACCGTTTAAATTAACATCAATCGCTGATCTCCAATCTTCAGCTGACACCTCAGTAATTTTACCTTGTATTGCTTTGCCAGCGTTATTTACTAATACATCAATCCTTTCAAACTTTTCTATGACTCGTTTTACCATCTCTTGTACTTGGCTTTGTACGCTAATATCACAGGTAACTGTAAGGTAATTGTCGGTATGAATCCATGTACGATCTGGGGGAAACTCTTTTGCGGTTTCTTCCAAAGTTTCAGCAGTACGCCCTACTAAGACGACACTGGCGCCTTCTTGGGCAAATCGAATGGCAGTTGCTCGGCCAATACCTGAGCCTGCCCCTGTAACGATGACTGTTTTTTCTTTAAAACGTTTCATGACCTTCAATCCTTGTTATTATAAGAGAGTAAATATATAAGTAAAACCAATAGAGGCGCTGTCGATCAGTTTATAATCCATAAATCGACGTCTAAATATGGTTACTTTATTATCATCATAACAAGTCATTGCTTTGAAAGCGACAATAAAGCTGCCATGTATAATAGTCTTCTTGTATATGAGTGTTACGGTGATTAAAGGCACTGATATGGGTATTTATCACGCTGTTGAGTTTTACTTTGCGTGTTAGGTATACATTGATACTTGTTCAAAAAAGTTGTATTTTTTCAAAAATAAGAGTTATGTATTGTGTCAGACCCTACCAAACCTCTCTCTAAACGATCCCTTGCGCTAGAAGCGCTCGCCTGTTATCTACAGTTGCCGCCTTCTGCTGTGAGCTTGCCCGTATCGCACTCATCGGATATACAATACTCTGCTTGTCAGTATTTTTACAAGTTGCCAGTAGGAGAGTTACGTATATTGGAAGTGTCATTGCCCCTACCTATCACAAGCAGTACGGTTGACATTGAGACTGCACGCATCGCTGTTATCAAAGCTGCAATGATATGGCAAAAGCATAGCTTGCAGCATCATGAAGATAGTGAGACTGCGTCTCATGCAGTGTTAGTAATAGATGTTCAGCTTGTAGATAATCAAGTATTAAATACCGATAAGACTAAAGACGGTAATAGGTTACCGGATACGGAATCTATCACCTATAGTTTTGGGGCAGGTTACTTTATGGAGCACTTGGTAGCAGATGTTGGTAAAGACGAGCAAATGCTGCAAGTGTTTAGTCGTCAGGATTGGCATCTAGCTATTGAAAGGGTTCAGACTCCTTGCGACCTATGGCAATTTTTGGACTTTCATTTAGCGCATCTTAGACAATCGCTCATAAGCGGGGTAGCCAGCTTTGAATCTGAAACAGCGCTTATCTCCCAATTTATGCATAGCAACGCTTTATTATCGCATGCTATAAGTGTAGACAATGCGCTTATCAAAAATGGATTGCAGGATGAGCCAAATTCGGCTTTGATCGCGATGAGTCTGGCACAAAAACAACAAGACATGAGTTTACAGCAGACCTATCACCAGCATCAAGAACAGGCATCGATATTATGGTCACAGCTTAGTAGACAAATCATTAGCTTGGCTAGTGAGCCGTCTACTACAACCAATAAAAAGGTGGTAGACGCACAGACTAGATGGCAACGACAGCTATTAGATGAGTCCTTGTTTTCGCGTCATGAGCTCATACGTACCCTATATAAACATTCTGAGCGTGCACTTACTATGAGGGAGCATGGGTATGTTATTCATCAGCACTCTTATACAAGTCTGGGTCGTCATTATGTGATGATATTTTATGGAAAAGGTAAAGACACCGTGCAGAGTAGAGCGGCTATCCAACCAAGGCTACAAGCAATTGCACAAGATGTTACACTTCGTTTGCCACTCGTAGAGCTACATCACATTATTGTGCTTGGCATTGAGTTTGTCTTAGAGAGTGACGAGACTTATCTAGACATAGATGCTTGGATTCAGCCAGTTGAGGCTATGACTCAAAAGGAGCGTCAGTTAACTAAGCAATTGCAGCGCTTAAATCAGCAAAACAAAATGCAGGTGCAAAATAATCAGCCAATAGACGACAATCAATCAACGCGGATGCAGTTAAATTTGAACGTACCTGCACGACCTACTAAGTTATAAGCATAAAATCCAAGCCATAAAAAAAGACAGCCTTACT
>NZ_LNUO01000180.1:0-12840 GCF_001462175.1 Psychrobacter sp. ENNN9_III | reverse complement strand
TCAAACGATAGCTATACTCAAACTTATTTTAAATTATCGTTGTTATCGATGTCAGTAAAGTCTGTACCTGAACCTAAGTTTGAACCAGTGTCTAAATCACTATCACGTGTCTCTACATGAGTGATATCTACATGGTCACTACCAAGCTTAGTCGTGTCAACTACATCTGTGTGCAAATCGCTAGTCGATGTGCTAGTAGAAGCAGTAGGCGTGTTATCACGGACTGAATCAGCAACTTTTTCTTGAGTTGACGAGCTGGTATGAAGAGTAGACTTCGCTTCAGCTTTGTCCTGCTCTTTATCCATCTTATCTTGCATTTTACGTAGGAAACGAGCAGCAGCTTCTTGACCACCAAGACCGAACGATAGAGCGAAAGCAACTGCAACAGCGCCTAAAGTTAAGCCAAACGCTAGATTTACGATAGAATCAGCAATACCCATTGCTTTTAGGCCCATTGCTAACACTAAGCCCATAATTAATACACGTACGATATTGGCTAGAAATTGTGAGCCTTTTTCTGAGCGTTCAACGACACCAGCGATAATATTGGCAAGCCAAAAGCCGATGAATAGAATGATAGCACCTAAGATGATATTTGCACCGAAGGCGATAAACATCGTGATAATAGCTGAGATAGGTTCAAAACCAAGTAGGTCAGCTGCCGCGATTGCAGCAAACAACATAGCAAAGAAGATAATGGCATAACCAACTAGATCAGAGATCTTTTTGTCACCCATGGTTTCTTGCAAGCCAACTTTGGCAGGTAATTGATTAACCTGAGTATTTTCAATTAAGCCTTTGATGATGTCTGCAACCATACGTATGACGTAATAAGTCACAACAAGAATTGCTATTGCCATAAAGATATTAGGCAAAGCTTCCATAATCTTGTTCAACATATTAGTCGCTGGACGAGCGATCACTTCAATTTTTAGAGCATTTAATGCAGCAATTACGGTTGGGATAATAACAACCAAAAACGCCAAAGAACCAGCAATATTAGGTAGACTGTTCTCTTCGCTCAAACCTGCTTTTGTAGCCAAGGCTTGTACATTAAAGGTAGATACAAGGTTGGTTACGATACCGCGTACGACTTTGGCAATGATATAACCCACCACAAAAACCACAATAGCAATAAGAATATTAGGAATAAAGCTAAAGATTTTGTCAACCATGTTGGTCAATGGTGCAAATAAACCATCAAGCTCTAGTTGACCAAGTACCATAGTCAATACAACCAATAGAATGAACCAATAAACCATATCAGCAATCGTGCTGCTCATAGGTTTGACGCCAGCTTGAGCACTTAAACGCTCATCCATTGTCGTTTTTGATAAAGCAGTATTGAGCGCAGTACGAACAACAGTTGCAATAACCCAACCAATGATACCGACAGCAATAGCGCCAATAAGATTTGGAATAAAGGCAAGTACTTGATTAACCATATTTGCAAACGGCGCTGAAATTGAGTTTAAGTTTAACTGAGTCAACGCACCTGAGATAGCAATAACAAAGATAAACCAGAAAACGACCTTAGAGATTATACCTTCTAAATCGTAGGTTTTGCCTGTAGAAGAATTCATACGCTGATTTAGATTGACCTTAGCCAATACATTGCGTACTAAAGCTGCAATGCCAAGTGCAACGAGCCAACCGATCACGAAGATCAAAATAGCACCAATGATGGAGCCGATAGGCCCACCAAGATAACCATTAAAAGATGCAAACATTGGGTTCATCCTGTCCTCCTTTAATCACTATATAGTAAGTCATAAAACAATCATTGATTATATTATTGACGGATACACAGCAGTTTAAAAATAGTATTGTTTTATTTGACGTTATTGACTAATTTAATGTTTCTTTATAAAAGTTTTGTGTACATAGTTACAGTTATAAAGAAAAAAAGTCTTAAAGAATTACTTTAATTTACTTATCAACTTAGCTGATTAAGCTTAGCTGATATAATGATGTAGTTAAAGTTAGAATGCTTAACCTGACGCTATAATTGTGTGATAAGTTGTTATTTTTGAGGCCAAAATTAACAAAGACTGTACATTGCCATGTTAATTTTTTCGGAAACATAGCATTGCCATGTTAATTTTTTCGGAAACATAGCTCATAAAACCAAGATTTGCTATGATAGCTGGCAAATAATATTTTAGTATTCTTCATAATTGATTTGACAACTTGAGAGTGATATATGAAAAAGATTACCACCTTAACTATCAGTACGCTGGCTAGTGCAATGTTATTGGCTACAGGCTGTAGCACCAACAATGGCAATCAAGAAAGCGCTACCCCAAGTGTTTCTGTTACTGAGCAAAGCACAGCGAAAGAAAAAGTAGGCTATAGCTTGGGCTTTATGATGGCAGAAGGTAATAAAGAAGCTGTACAAGACTTAGATCTTGATACCTTTGAACAAGGCTTTCGTGATGGCTATCAAGGTGAAGAATCCGCCTTGACCCAAGAGCAGATGGAAGAGGTACTAATGACGTACCAAAAAGAACAAGAAGAGAAGTTTGTTGCAGACATGCAAAACAAAGCAGAAGAGAATAAGACCAAAGGCACAGCATTCTTAGCAGAAAATGCTAAAAAAGAAAAGAAGGCGTAAAAGAGACAGATTCTGGTCTGCAATATAAAGTAATAGAAGCAGGTACGGGCAAGTCACCAAAAGCGACTGACGTAGTCGAAGTGAATTACGAAGGTAAGTTGATCGATGGTACTGTGTTCGATAGCTCTTATGAGCGTGGCGAGCCAATTGAATTCCCATTGAATCAGGTCATCGCTGGCTGGACTGAAGGTTTACAATTGATGAAAGAAGGTGGCAAGTACGAGTTCTATATTCCATCAGATATCGCTTATGGCGAAGCTGGAAACTCAGGTATTGAGCCTAATAGCACGCTTATATTCACCGTTGAGCTGCTAGAAGTGAAATAAGGCTAGATTAAGCATTTAATATCAGGCAATTAGAAAAGCCCTCATATCCAATATGAGGGCTTTTGTAGTCATGGGTTTTTGTATTATAAGGTAAAGTGCCGTATCTAAAGGGTTTTTTGGAATACTTTAGAGTTACGGCCATTGTGGTACTTTTCTTGGCGAGCTTTTGGTAATGCACTAGCATCGACTTCAGCGAAGCCTTGCTCTACAAACCAATGCGCAGTACGCGTGGTTAATACAAATAACTTATGTAAACCATGACTGCGTGCTTGCTGTTCTAAAAATGCCAGCAAATCTGCACCGCGACTACCATTACGATATTCTGGATGCACAGCCACACAAGCGACTTCTGCTGAATCAGCATCCAGTGGGTATAATGCTGCACAGCCCAAAATCATACCATCGCGCTCAATCACGCTATAGTTGTCGATTTCTTGTTCTAGGCGTTCGCGTGAGCGACTGACCAAGATGCCTTGCTCTTCTAATGGTGTCAGCAGCTCAATAAGACCGACCACATCATCGATATTGGCGTGACGAATCTCTTCGTAAGGGTCATGACTGATTAGCGTACCAGATCCATCGCGTGTAAACAGCTCCTCGAGTAGCGCGCCATCTTTGGCATAAGAAATGATATGTGTACGATGAACGCCTTGGCGACAAGCCACGCTAGCACAATGCAAAAAGTAATTAATTTCATTATTCAAATCACGTTCTCGCAAAAAACGATCCACTTCATTTGGAATCATTTCATGTAATAAGCGACCGTTGTCGTTGATGTCAGCTTCTTTACCTAAAAAGATAAGCTTGTCCGCACCAAGCGCCACTGCAGCACTAAGCGCCACATCTTCACTCAACAAGTTAAAAACTTCACCAGTTGCTGAGTAGCCCATCGAGCCTAAAATGACAATATGATCGTGTAGTAGGTTGTTCTTAATCGCCTCAATATCGATGGAGCGTACTTCACCTGTCATCTGATGATCGACACCATCACGAATACCGTAAGGACGCGCGGTTACAAAGTTACCAGAGACGGCATCAATACGTGAGCCGTACATAGGCGAGTTAGCAAGCCCCATCGATAATTGGGCTTCGATTTGTAGACGAATAGCGCCGACTGCTTGTAAGATGGATGGCATCGCAGTACGTGGCGTAATGCGTACATCATGATGGAGAGGCGAGACGATACCAGCTTCTTGTAGGTTCTTTTCTATTTGTGGACGCGCACCATGTACCAATACCAGCTTAATACCTAAGCTATGCAACAATGCAAAGTCATGAATGAGGGTATTAAAATTAGGATGGTTGACTGCCTCACCACCAAACATAATCACGAAAGTTTTGCCGCGATGCGTGTTGATATAAGGCGCAGAGTTACGGAACCAATGGACGTATTCAGGTTTAATCTGGGGCATGGCGCTAGTAGTCATAGTAGAAGCAATAGTAGTAGGTATAGTAAAGGATAAGGGATATAAAAAATTTAACGAATATTAAAGATTTACCATAGCAAAAAACATCGGTATGAGCTATCTTTTTATTTTAAGGAGCGCTGTTTGAATTTAGTCAGTTGTCTATATACACAACCTAAACACGGGGTTAGTATACCTATAAAAGCTTTTTGTTATGCTAAGTCTTATCGCATAATCAATTGCGCACATAAACTGCATTTTAAATACGTGATGCAAGCATATAACTTGTGTTGAAAAACGTTTAGAAAAAACTCTAAAAAAGCTTATGGCTTTTTGGCACCAACAAACTTTGATACGCATTGTTTTACCGATACATTAACTAGGAATAACGAATATCATGAAGAAAATAAACCATTTAGCCAGTCCCTTTACTGCTTGGAGCGGTCATCGCTTATTCCAAGTCGTCGCCGGTACCCTTATCGGTGCGATGGTAGTCACAACCCAAGCGTCAGCTATGCTGCCAACACCAGAGCCTGCGCTTGACGGCTCCACTGCTATGAACACAGCTGTAAGTGCTGATGGTAGCAAATCAAATATGCAAGCCGTTAATACCAAGATTACAGCTTCTGTTATCAGCGTCGATGCAAATGGACAAGAGACATTGGTACCTGTAGATGCCAATACGCGCCTGCAGTCAGGTAACATTCTAGAGTATCAAGGGTATTTTACCAATACCAACCCAGATCGGGTACGTAAGATGACGGTTACATTGACGATTCCTGAGCAAGTGGAGCTGTTACGCGCGGTGTCTCCTGATTTTCCATACGGTAGTGTCGATGGTGATACTTTTGCTCGGATGCCGTTACGTACGCGAGTTGATAACCAACTGCAAGAGGTTGATCTCAAGCATTACAAAGCAGTTCGCTGGGATATCGAAGGTGTTGGTCTTAATGATACAGTGATGGTTAAGTATCGCGCAAAAGTTAAATAAAGCGCACATTTGATATTTCAATAAGTAATAGAAAAGCACGGCAATTGATAATTGCGGTGCTTTTTTTTGGCGACATTAAAGCGTAGCGTACTTACTACTAGATTTTTCTTTAATAAGTTGTTTAATGCCGTTGGCCTGCGGGGTAGTGGCTTGCACGCCAGCCATGATAAGTGCGCTACGCTGATTAGTATCTAACGAGCTGATATGGCCGACATCAGGGGTAATCACAATATCAGCGCGCTCGCGCTCATTACTTACAAGTGAGCGGTGACTAGTGGTTGAATAGCGAGTATTAGAGGATAGATTGTTTTCAAGTAATCCCCAAAAGCTACTTAAAGAGGTGACAGCGGGTAGTAAATTACTAGTCATATTTTTTTTACTTGATGTGGGTACAGTCACATCGACAGCGATAACAATATCAGCGCCCAAATCTCGAGCACTATCGACAGGGACTAAGCTGATCACTCCGCCATCGATATATTTTTTGCCAGTTTTTTCGGGTATGCGCGGCGCAATAAAAATATTAGGCACGCTACAAGACGCTTGGACGGCAAGCCCTGCATCTCCGGTGGTAAAGACCGCCTTTTTTAGCGTATGCTTCTCAGCAGCGATTGCGGCAAAGCGGATCGGAAAGTCTTCTATTGCGCGACCACCAACTTTAGCATTGATAAAGTTTTTGAGCTTGATGCCTTCAATAAAGCCTTGATTGGATAACACAAAGTCTGTTAACTCGCTATCAGGTGTGTTCAATGCTAATTGTTCAAGCCGCCGTGGAGTATAGCCACTGGCATATAGGCTACCAACTAAGCTGCCGACACTCGTTCCAACTACGAGTGTTGGTGTGATACCGCTTTCTTCTAACGCCTTAATAACACCAACGTGAGCAAAGCCTTTGGCGCCGCCGCCGCCCAGCACCAATGCTACTTTTGGGGCTGCTACGACTGGCTGAGCTTGGACAAACGAGGTGGTTGGTCCAATATTGTTACAAGCACTGACACTCATACCACACACAATTAATAAGCTTGGGCATAATAGTTTTTTATAGTTCAGTTGTTTAAGATTGGGATAAACGAACATAAAAAGCCCTTTTATAAAATATTCTAAAAAGATAATTGCCAGCAGATAAATGACTGGTTAAGTATTAAGTGTATAGACGCACGATTACTAAACAACTTAGCATTATCAATAGTATTGTCAGCTATAATAATTGAAGTACACTGCTGTTATAGCCATTAATTGTCACGATATTTAGCTATGCTTTTATAAATAGAATCATACAATAGTGAAGTATAAAGCATTTAAATATATAGAATTTAAAATAATATCTTTAAGGTTTTTGATGCCAATATCTAGCCATTCCATAGCCGACTTATCAAACAGTGTGTTGCCCAAACAGTCGGCTTCAGCATTAGATATGCCAGTGACGGCGCTGGCAGGTGTCGGACCAAAGGTGGCAGAGCAATTAACGCAACTGAGTATTACACGGATTTTTGATTTATTGCTCCATTTGCCACGTGATTATGAAGACCGTAGCCGACTCGTATCTATCGCAGATGTAGGGCATGGGCAAGCGGCATTAATCACGGGGCGGGTGGTACATGTAGATACTAAACGTAGCGGCATGACGGTGATTGTAGACGATGATACTGGCACAATCTCTCTACGCTTCTTTAAGGTCTATCATGGCCTTGCCCAGACCATGAGTGTGGGCACGCGACTACAGCTGTTTGGGGAAGTAAAAGTCAGCCGTTACGGCAAGCAGATGCATCATCCTGAATATCAGATTTTGACTGATAGTGTCGCCATTACCAACACGGGCCTACAGCCCATCTATCCGAGCGTCAAAGGCCTGCATCAAAATAAATTACGTACTTTGATTAAGCTGGCCCTACAAACCGTACGCGGCCAAGGTTTACCAATGACGCTATTTACGCCAGAGGATTTTGCTGTAGTAGCAGATTTGCCATTAGCGCCCTTTGAGCCGACTAAACTACTGGTTACAGAGACGGATTATTCAGAAGATATATTCTCAACCTTAGCGCGTAGTGTGCCAGACAACGCTGCTACTGACCACGTTAACAAAGCTGGTGTGACTACTTATGACGCAAGTAACAAAGGCAATTCGGTCGCCGTTAGTGGCGCTCATAACAATGCTCACAGCAATGTTTACAACTTAACAATATTTGAAGCGTTAGTGCTACTGCATACGCCGCCTACTTACACCGATGCAGGCCAGCAGTATAAGCTGCTCACTCAATTAAGCGCGCGTACACATGCTGCTTGTCAGCGCCTTATTATTGAAGAGCTAACCGCGCATCAACTCAGTCTGTTGTATCGCCGTCAGCAGCTGCATCAGCATAAAGCGCCTAAATGTACCACTCAAAGTCCATTGGCTGATAAGTTGTTTGCGGCATTGCCCTTTGATCTGACAGGTGCACAGCAGCGTGTGATGAAAGATATCACCGCTGATATGGCAACTTCTATTCCGATGCTACGATTGGTGCAGGGTGATGTAGGCGCAGGTAAAACTTTAGTCGCAGCAGGCGCAGCGGGCTACGCGCTTGATAGTGGCTGGCAGGTGGCCGTCATGGCACCGACTGAGATTTTAGCAGAACAGCATTTATTGAACTTTAAACAATGGTTTGAGCCGTTGGGTGTCGGTGTTGGCTGGCTCGCTGGCAAGCAAACGGCGAAGCAGCGCCGCGAAGCGTTGGAAGCCGTGAGCGAGAATACGGTGCAAGTGGTCGTCGGTACTCATGCATTATTTCAAGAGCAAGTACAATTTGCCAAATTGGGCTTAGTCATTATTGATGAGCAGCATCGTTTTGGGGTTGAGCAGCGTATGGCATTGACCAATAAAGGTGTGGCGAATAGTACGCCGCATCAGCTGATTATGACTGCAACACCGATTCCGCGTACGCTGGCGATGAGTGTCTATGGTGATATGGACACCTCTATCATTGACGAGTTGCCACCCGGGCGTACACCAATTACTACCGTAACGATTGATCGCAACCGCCGTGATGACGTGATAGAGCGCATCGCGATTAATTGTGAGGCGGGTAGGCAGGCCTATTGGGTGTGCTCGTTGGTGGAAGAGTCGAGCGTACTCGATGCACAAGCTGCTGAGGCGACTTATGAGGACTTAAATGCGCGCTTAGACATTCGTATTGGCCTGGTTCACGGCAAAATGAAGTCCGCTGACAAGCAAGCCATCATGCAAGAATTTAAAGCGGGTAAACTTGACTTGTTGATTGCTACAACGGTCATCGAAGTCGGGGTTGATGTACCGAACGCATCTTTAATGGTCATCGAAAATGCCGAACGACTGGGTCTGTCGCAACTGCATCAATTGCGTGGACGTGTTGGGCGTGGCTCAACCAAAAGTTTCTGCGTATTGCTATATCAAAAGCCTCTATCAGAGACAGGTACAGAACGTCTTAATGTATTACGCGATAGCACCGATGGCTTTGTCATTGCCCAAAAAGACTTAGAGCTGCGTGGACCAGGTGAGCTGCTGGGCAAACGCCAAACGGGTAATGTGGGCTATTATCTGGCTGATTTGATTCGTGATGAGCAGCTGTTTGCCATTGCGCAGCGTTTGGCGAAGCATTTAATTGCAGACCCCAGGCGTAAAGCTGATGTCAGCCAACTTATTCATCGCTGGATGCCAGCGGCCAGTCGCTATACCAATGCTTAAGAAATGGCTTGATGAGTAATATTGAATCTAAGCGCTACTGAGTTTAAGTACTAAAAACAAATAAAAAAGAGGACAGTAATTGCTATCCTCTTTTTATGTTTAAACGGTTTATATATCGCTAACATTCATGTCTTATTATCAAATGAGCACTTATTGATAAGGTAATAACCGCTCAAATATCTGTAAATAATGATTAAATTGGCTTGCGCTAGTAAATAACCTGTTTTTAGCTAAAAAATGACTTGTAATTTAAATTATTTTTGCTAATATAGTCCACCTTGATTGGCTGGATGGCAGAGTGGTCATGCAGCGGACTGCAACTCCGTTAACGCCGGTTCGATTCCGACTCCAGCCTCCAATTATTTATTAACTTTACGTTAATTTAGGCTTGCATTATTAGCACAACAGCTTATAATAGCGACCACTTATCTAGTAACTAGATGGTCTATCAGCTAGCTTACATTTTAGATAAAACAAGTTTTGCCCGGGTGGTGAAATTGGTAGACACAAGGGATTTAAAATCCCTCGATCGAAAGATCGTGCCGGTTCAAGTCCGGCTCCGGGTACCATTACATAGTCCTATACTATCTTATAGAACAGCTAAAGCCCCTGATATCAGGGGCTTTGTTGTATCTGGCGTCTTATACTGTCCTGCCTTATCTAGCCCAATCCGTGCATTGGTGTACATTACCTACATATAAATACACAGTAAACCGATGCGATAAATAGCTAGCGGTCTTACTTTTAATAAAGACAATAGACAAAGCTATATATCATTCAGTTGTTACTGTAGACCTTCCGCTGCTGTTTTATCTAAGTTCGAGTTATTTTCGTTTACAGTAGCCGTATCGTCAGCCTTTTGCTCATTTTCCACGCTGTCTACACCAGAATAGTATGCTGTACCCCCTGCGTCATCATCTGTACTGTCTGCACTTTCTGCTTCATCTGTGGAAGTATTAACACTAGCTTCAGTGTCGCTATCTGTCTGTACTGGCGTCATTTCACTCGTCTCTGTATTATTGGTATCAGCCTTTTCTTCTGTTTCATTACTACAAGCGCTCAGTCCGATAAGACTTACTAATACTGCCACCCATAGCTTATTTTGAAAGGTTCTATTCAATACTGAATTTTTCATTTTAATATTCCTTATTATAATATCCATCAATTCAAGGTAAGTACTATCTTATATGTCATTTAAATATTATCTGCTATTACTAACCAATCATTTTTGTTTGTTTTCATTAATCGTTTAACAAAAACCGCTAGGTGTGCTTATTGTCTTTTTACTCGCCCTAAATGATCTTGCAACTTATATAGTTATCTTTATTAAGTAGAAAAAATAAACCGCCCGACTCATAGAGTTAAGGCAGTTGCATACGCTTGTTGAGCACTTATTACTTTTAGTAACAATCGAATCTGCGTTCTCACTCGCTACTATTGCTCATCAAGCTTAATTACACTGGCAGCATTTTTCGCACATGTTGCATTTTTTGCAGGTTGATGGACTGGTACAACCACATTTTTCACAGCTGCAAGTAGCATTGTAATGAACAGAAAAGGCTGAAAGATTTGTTTTTTTGGCGTTTGACATCATCATAAATCCTTGTAATAAGAGAATAATTGATGATTAATCTTGACAGATATGAGCGATGCCTTCTGTAAGGCAAATGTTAATCTGATGATCGAAAAACTTCCGATCAATCTATATGACTTGCCACAACCCTTCAAGATTAACAGCGCTTTTATCAATTATCGGATAATCACTAAAGCTTAGTGTATAGCCGCCTGCTTGATTGCTCGCTGGCGTAATTTGACAAGTCACACCCAGTGGAAAGCTATATTTTTTACTGATATGCCCAAAGCTCATGCCATTATAGATAGGTAGTCCAGTCAGTTTATGCAATTGGCGTATGACCATCGCCACATCATAACGCTTATCGTAGCTATCTTCACCTGCACCAGACAATGAGCCAAACACGATTGCTTGCTGATTTTGGAACACCCCTGCCAAATACAAATCATAGAGCATGCGCTCAATACGATAAGCCTGTTCCCCCACATCTTCTAAGAATACAATACCGCCTTTAATACGCGGCAAGTACTCGCTACCTGCCAGCGCTGATACCACGCTCAAATTACCGCCCCAAATCGTTCCTGTGAGTGCTTGAGTCTTATCAGTCGCTAGAATCGCTGGTAACTGCTTACTGGTCAAATCGGCGTTTTGAACATTAATGCTTAAATTAGGATTAGTAAGCGCTTCTGCAAACTGCCGACAACTAACCTCATCAGGAGTTGCTTTACCAAATTCACTATAGAGCATGGGGCCAGCGAGCGAGCTCATTTGCCCTTTCGCCAGCAGTGCACATTGAATAGCAGTGACATCACTAAAGCCTGTTAGTATCGTACCCTGCTCTCTCATAATTCGTCCCAGCGTTTGCCAGTCAATCAATGGCAGCAGACGCATTGCGCCATAGCCACCGCGTACACCCATGAGCAGTTTAGGTGCATCAATCGCCCCAGTCGCAATGTTTTGTAGATCACTAGCTCGCTGCCTGTCCGTTCCCGCAAAGCGCAAATATTGTCGTTCGGTGATAGCAGGATTCTGCACATCAAAACCTGCGCAAGCCAAGCGCTCTAACGCCAACTGGTTGCGCTCATGATTACCGCCAACGTTGGAGCTAGCAAATAGACGCGTCTCAATAGTAGAATTGATGCAATGTAATTTGGACGCTATTGACTGATTACCCTCTGGCAACGCCGTCGGCAGATCATCTTTGGTCAGCTGCATACTGCTATTTTGATCACTCGTTTTGTCTGCAGCTTTAATCGTTAAGCCTTGAGCGATACCTTGAGTTGCAAGTAGTCCAGCACCTGTACTCACGCCTAGTCGACGTAAGAATTGGCGACGACTAAGCTCCTTATTGGCTACGGTGGTTATATCAGCTTGCTGTAAAAGAGTTGGATTTGTCATAAGCATACTAAGCTGTTACCTCAAAACTTATTTTAGAATAATGGTTTTAGAATAATGATTTAATTATCAACGTTTTTAACATTAACTTTATATAAATATCGCGGTTTGGCAGCTTTAATAGCGACAATGGTTGCATAACCCTATAACCATTGCTTATTACAACGACAACAAATCGTTAAACAACCATGTTTGGTACTTACCATTACTCTTGTTATAGTAAATAGTAAGAAATAATTCATCAATAATAATAGGAACGCTAGTATGGCTGATAAAGAAAAATCAATAATAATAGGAACGCTAGTATGGCTGATAAAGAAAAAGATAATAAGTCGCTTTTAGACAATATTAAAGAAAAAGATAATAAGTCGCTTTTAGACAATATTAAACTCATCTTAAGTAAAGAAGACAGCATAAGGAAACAATATTAAACTCATCTTAAGTAAAGAAGACAGCATAAAGAAACAAGTCGACAAGGATCGCGGTCTTGAGCGTTATGCTAAAGACTTGATGCTACTGATGAGCTTGGTAAAAGATTATTACCAAGGTAACTATCGCAATATACCTTATAAAACTATTTCAGCAGCAGTGGTTGGATTGTTATACGTCTTAAACCCTATTGATATTATTCCAGATTTTATACCTTTTATTGGTCAAGTTGATGATGCCTTGGTAATTGGGTTTTGCTTAAGACTGATGGAGAAAGACTTGAACAAATATAAAGCTTGGAAAAGCGAGCAATCAATGTCTAAAGATGGTGCAAAGTCTGAAGATAAAACGTCTGATAATAAAGACAAAAATGCAAAAGCTAAGAAAAAATCCTAATTATTAAAAT
>NZ_LNUO01000018.1:0-8653 GCF_001462175.1 Psychrobacter sp. ENNN9_III | reverse complement strand
ATTTATACCTTTAAACAACTTAAGTTTGATATTTAGCGTTATAGCCATCTATAATGTCATGCAAATAATAGATTTTTTAAAATCTAAACTTCGGGCATTTAAGCAAGGTAGCACTATGGCAGCCTATATAACCGTCGGCGCAAAGACCTCTCACGGTGGGACGGTCATCTCCGGCTCACCGCATACCACTCATAACGGTATCCCAGTCTCGCGTAAAGGCGACAAAGTCATCTGTAAAAAATGCAAAAAGGTCACTACTATTCTGACAGGTGATCCCACCTTTATTGTCGATGGTGCGCCTATTGCACGCAGTGGTGATATCACCAGCTGCGGCGCGAAACTGATTGCGATTCAGCAGTCATTTGCGGAGTCGGACTTTGAGGTGTTTGGGGTTGAGCAGGCAGAGGAAGTAAGACGTGAAGCTAAAGAATACTTTAATGAATCAATGGATGATTATAATCTACAGTTTGTCATGCAGGATAAAACGGAGAACGCTTTATCAGGCAAAGCTTATGTCATTTACGACGCAGATGGTGAAATATTCCAAACGGGTAATTTGAATAAAGATGGTCAAACTCCTGTGCTAAAAGATGGACAAGAGAAAGAGTATTTCATCCATGTGTTAGATGAGGAAGTAATTAATGACTAACTCTAAAGATATTATCGTTAAATTGCGCTTGTTAGTGAAACCGCCGATCAACATAAACAACTTCTTTTATAAGATGACGTATACAAAGTTCGGTTATCAAAACGAAGATGGTTCTTATGTCTCACCAAGAACTATAAAGCATGCATTGACAAAATTTACAGCAAATCCAAGTGCCAATAAAAATGGGTTAGTCGCTATTGATTCAGAAGAAATAGTACTGTTTAAATACACCAATAACATCAAAAAAACCTCTTTCCCTGCTGCGAAAAATGGCAGCGCTTGGTTCCAAATTGAAAACCGATCTAATGGCAAAGTTGTTAGAAAAAACAAGTACCCACAATGGTCATATAGGCACAAACGAGAAATATCTGAATATAAATGGGACACTACAAGCTCAAAAAATAGTACTACTCCTAATACTAAAAAAGAACAGCAGATTAAACAAAAATGCCCACATACGGTAGACGGAGCAATTGAGGTTGCAAAATATATCGTTGATGAGATTAAGAAAAACTCTAAGAGTAGAACTGTAAGTTCAATTAAACATCTGTTAGAAAGATCGAAAAACCTTCAATGGTTTGACGCCATTGGAGGAGCTAACCCAGCTATGTTATATTCTGATGCGTTAGTCCTATGGACCTTAAAAGTAGGTCCAACTATGGATTGGGATCATAAGCCAAAAATAGCTGAACATCCAGTTTTAAAAAAAACTACAACTCGTAGAAGACTTAGAGCTGAAGAGCAAGGTGGAAAAGAGTCTACGAAATATTTTCATAAATACAAAGGTTACGATTATTTTTACGATGTTTGGTCAAACATCCATTATGGTTACGTTGGTATGGTCGCAGGCTTTACTTGGTATGGTCGCAGGCTTTACAGAAAAAGAACTGATAGACGGTTCAAATGATCAGCAAAAAACAAATCCTAGCACTGAAGGGGCCGATACAATAGATGACTACAATACTATGATGATAGGAATAAATTTGTATAAGAAGTTCGGTAAGCATACAGACGATCTAAATTTTAAGCATGTTTTAGATGCGTTAGATAAATTACCTGTTGAAGGTAACTTTAAATATTCTAAGCAAATACACTGGTGCTACAATCCCTACAACAAAAATAAAGTTCGGTAAATAGGCAGTTATGTATATTCTCAATAAATTAATTATTGTACTTATTTTATTATCTGCTGCCTGCTTATACTTAGTTTCTAATAAGTCATTCATGGTGATTAATAGTACGAATAAACCTATAAGTACTATGAATTTTCAATATGTAGGCTTAGAGGGTGATCCTACTATTGCAGAAATGGAGAGTTATGCAGATAGATATACCATTGAAAACAATGGTTCTAGAGAGTTTAAAGTACTCATGAGGAACTGGTTAAAAAATCATTTATATATAGGAATTGATTTTTTTTTACGAAGAAAATAGTCCTGAAAAAGAAGAGTATTATAGTTTAAAAGGTACAACTTTTTCTAGCGAACCTCAATACGTAAACCATCAACCTTATTGCAGTTTTAAAATTGAAGTTTATTCAAACGAAAAGACTCTCGTAACGCCAACTCGTAAATGGGGATGCATCAACCCTATGTATTATCATAAGCCTTCACTCGAACAGGGTAACTAGTTTACACACTGGTACCAAAAGGTGAAACCTATAAGTAAATGAGTACAAATCACCCTATTAAATATATAATTTCGAATAAGATTTCAATGTATCAAAAAAACATCACGCCTTTAATTCAGTCTTTACTAATAGCCACAATGCTATCCAGTGGTTTGATAGCTTTTGCTTGCTCAGCCGAATCATCAAGCATATCTGTATTATCTAATCAAAGCACCCCTACTGAAATATACAAACTTGGACAAGCCTATTTTGAGGGTGACTCAGTCCCTGAAGATGATGACAAAGCTTTTGAACTGTTCCAAAAAGCCGCTGATCAAGGCTATGCGCCTGCTCAACATCATATAGGCATTATGTATCACGAAGGTATTGGTGTAGATCAAGATTATCGCAAAGCATTTGAGTGGGTTCAGCGAGCTGCTATACAAGGATATTCTCACGCTCAAACAGACCTAGCTATCATGTACGAAAGTGGAAAGGGTATTGATCAAAACTATGAAAAGGCTATGAAGTGGTATTTGTTATCAGCTAATAACATGGGTTCTACTAATGCTTCTGTAGACGCTCAAGGAAATATTGGTACGATGTACTATTTTGGTAGAGGTGTGCCGCAAAGTTATGCCATAGCGTTGGATTGGTACAAAAAAGCTGCCGTTCAAGATTCGGATATGGCACAACTTAACATCGGTGGTCTCTACGAGAATGGCTATGGCGTCCCGCAAGACTATGACAAAGCTTTTGAATGGTATCAAAAGGCCGCCGATCAAGGCAATCAACAAGCCAGTAATCGCATTGGTAGATTGGTCATGAATGGTAAAATCGACGATGAAGGTATCGTTATTTATAGCACACAAGAAACTGGACTCACATTAGGTGATATCGAAGAACCCCTATAGAATTAAAAAGAGTGACGGTTTACGAAGTAAAAAACGGCAGGAAATCGCTCCCCTACCGTCCTTTCAATTTAAAACTTTAATTCAAAAATTAAACTTTTAAATACTCGCTGCAACCTCAGCGCCATCACGAATCGCACGTTTGGCGTCTAGTTCAGCGGCGAGCTTTGCACCGCCAATCAAATGATACTGCGCGTCTGGCGCATCACCGACATTTGGCATCAGCTCTACGACCGACTCTTGACCGGCACAGACCACCACGCTATCGACACGTAGCAATTGACTTTGGCCTTGGTTATTGGTGATCCAAATACCTTCATTAGTGATTTTTTCGTACTGTGCTCCTGATACTTGGATGACGCCATGCGATTTGACATGAGCGCGGTGTACCCAACCTGTGGTTTTATTGAGGCTGCGACCCAAGCGGCCTTTAGTGCGCTGCATGAGGTACACTTGGCGAATAGGCGTGATGCCTTCAGGCTTAATCAAGCCACCTTCAGTTTGATAATCAGGGTTATTCGTAACGCCCCACTCTTCACGCCACTCATCAACCGACTGCGCCTTTGGACGATAGCTTGGATCTTTCAGCGTTTCAGGATCTAGCTCATCGAGTGGCTGACCATGATTGGCCGTTAGGTATTCACTGACATCAAAGCCAATACCGCCAGCGCCAATGACTGCGACCGTATCACCGACTGATTTCTCACCCGATAACAATTCTGCATAGCTCATCACTTGTGGTAAGTCCGCGCCTTCGAGCTTGCCTTCTAAGCTTCTTGGCACCACGCCTGTGGCAACGATGACATGGTGGAACTTGGCTTTCTCAAGCATGTCTTTATCAACTTTGGTATTGAGTTTAATCTCAACGCCTAGATGTTCAAGCTCATTGATATAGTAGCGGATGGTCTCAAAGAATTCTTCTTTACCAGGGATGACTTTGGCATAGTTAAACTGACCGCCCAAGATATCTTTGGCTTCAAATAATGTCACGTCATGCCCACGCAATGCCGCGACGTGAGCCGCTGACATACCAGCGACACCGCCGCCAATGACCGCGACTTTTTGCGGTTTTTTTGGTTTTTTTTATAGACCAACTCTGTCTCATGACACGCTTGCGGATTGACCAGACAAGTTGAGCGTTTGTTCTCAAAGGTATGATCGAGACAAGCCTGGTTACAGGCGATACAAGTGTTGATACGCTCAGCTTCGCCATTTTTGGCTTTATTGACCCAGTTGGCATCGGCGAGGAATGGACGTGCCATCTGAATCAAGTCGGCCTGACCGCTAGCGACGATGGCTTCGGCAGTATCTGGCATGTTGATACGGTTGGCTGCCATCATCGGGATATTAATATGCTTTTTAATTTCAGCGGTAAAGTCAACAAAGGCAGCACGTGGTACGCTTGTCACGATCGTTGGAACGCGCGCTTCATGCCAGCCGATACCAGTATTCATGATAGTTACGCCCGCTTCTTCTAGCGCTTTAGCGACGGTGATGACTTCATCCATGACGTTACCGTCTTTGACTAAGTCAATCACTGACAAGCGGAATAGGATAATAAAATCTTCACCTGTCGCTTCGCGTACCGCTTTGACCACATCGACCGCGAACTTCATACGATTTTGGATATCGCCGCCGTATTCGTCGGTACGTTTATTGACATGACGCGATAAAAACTGATTGAGCAAATAACCTTCAGAGCCCATGATTTCGACACCATCATAGCCCGCTTGCTTGGCAAGTTTTGCGCAGCGTGCATAGTCTTTCACCGTCTGCTCGATGTTTTTAATGCTCATTTTGCGCGGTTTAAACGGAGTGATTGGTGACTTAATAGGACTTGATGACACGATAAATGGATGATAACCGTAGCGACCACTGTGCAAGATTTGCATGATGATTTTGCTGTCATATTTATGCGCCGCTCGAGTGACTCGCTGATGGTTGATGACATCAGCTCTCGTATTCATGGTGCCGCCAGCAGGCAACAGCCAACCTTCACGATTGGGCGAGATACCGCCGGTGATCATCATTGCCACACCGCCTTTGGCCCGTTCTGCAAAATACGCCGCCAGTTTACCGTAGTTATAAAAGCGATCTTCAAGCCCTGTATGCATAGAGCCCATAACCACACGGTTTTTGAGAGTGGTAAAGCCCAAATCTAACGGCTCAAATAGATGCGGATAATGCTCAGCTGCATGGCTAGCATCCAAAGTCATGTCAGTGCTGGCAATACGATCAGAAGTTTTGGTGTTTGAGTTTTCTGGGCTTGCAGTATCATGGTTGGCGCTCATATCATTATCCTTATGAATTAATAGTTTATAGCTGTTATAGTTTGTTCACTATGATATGAATACATGGGCAACATCATATATTATACGGTGACATCGCCTGCGTTTGACTCTCCTGTGTCCATATCGTTGTAGATGAGGTATATTGTGCTTAAGAATGGTAAGTATTTGATGATTCAATATGCATTCTATCGTAACACACCGCTATTATTATCAGCTACGCAGACAAACGACTGGTGAGTGAACACTATATTTTCTGTATTTAACTTCCGTATATGTCACTTAGTAAATTGAGGCTACAAAACAAACTCACTTATTGATGATAGCTATCTATAATAAATGGGCTACCTGTTGATGAAGATAGCTATTAGCAGATAAAATCTAGTATGAGAACGACAAAACTACAATACGTTAAAGATAAAGGACTATCCTTATGACCGACTTTCACACAGGTCTTGGCAAAAACGAAGCCAATTATCAACCACTTACTCCAATTGACTTTATTATCCGTAGTGCACAGGTTTATCCTGACAAGACTGCCATCATTTATGACGATCTAGAGCACAATAGCCTCACCCAAACGTGGCAGCAAACTTACGATCGTTGCCGCCAGCTGGCAGATGGTTTGCGTAAGCTTGGTATCGATAAGAATGACACAGTCGCGGTTATGATGCCGAACACGCCAGCGATGGTTGAGTGCGCGTTTGGTGTGCCGATGTCAGGTGGCGTATTGTGTACGTTGAATACGCGTCTTGATATCAATGCCTTGACCTTTTGTTTACAGCATTCAGAAGCCAAAGTCTTAATCTTGGACAGTGAGTTCGCTGAGCATGCTGAGATTATCGATGAAACTTTTCCAAACTTGATCGTCATTCATGCAACAGACGCTGCAGTCGATGTAGAGCGTTTTGGAAAAATGAGCTATGAAGAATTGGTTGCCAGCTCAGACAGTCTAGCTAATTGGGAAAAGCCTGCTGATGAATGGGAAGCGATTGCGCTCAATTATACATCAGGTACGACGGGCAAGCCTAAGGGCGTGGTCTATCATCATCGCGGTGCCACGCTTAATGCTGTCTCCAACATTCTAGACTGGGATATGCCCAAACACCCCATGTACTTATGGACGCTGCCCCTGTTTCACTGTAACGGCTGGTGTTTTCCGTGGACCATCGCTGAGCGTGCAGGTGTCAATGTCTGCTTACGTAAAATCGATGCCGACTTAATTTTGCAGCTCATTGCTAAGCATAAAGTGACGCATTATTGTTCAGCGCCTATCGTACATAACATGATTGCCGGCGGTAAGCCTGAGTATAAAGAAGCGATTAATCACGAAGTTAAAGGTTGGGTCGCTGGTGCGCCTCCATCTGAGACCATGCTAGCGTCTATGGAGGCGATGGGCTTTCATATCTCCCATGTGTACGGTCTAACTGAAGTGTATGGACCAGTTACCGTCTGTGCTGAGCAAGCTGCATGGGATGATCTTGATGTCGCGGCACGCGCGCAAAAGAAGTCGCGTCAAGGTGTAACCTCGCATTTGATGACTGGGTTTGAGCTGTTTAAACAAGGTACCACTGAACCAGTTGCCGCCGATGGTGAAGAGATGGGTGAGTTGGCACTACGCGGTAACATGGTGATGAAAGGCTATCTGAAAAGTCGAAAAGCGACCGAAGAAGCCTTTGCTGATGGCTGGTTCCGTACAGGTGATTTGGGCGTTAAGTATCCTGACGGTTATATCAAAATTATGGATAGACTCAAAGATATCATTATCTCAGGTGGTGAGAATATCTCTAGTATTGAAGTCGAAAACGTCCTATATAAATTGCCTTCGATTCAAAGCTGTGCCGTAGTCGCTGCCCCGCATGATAAATGGGGCGAAGTACCAGTCGCCTTTATCGAGATTCATGAAGACAGCACCTTGCAGCGCGATACGGTGATGGAGCACTGCAAGCAACATTTAGCCGGTTTTAAAGTCCCTAAATACATTATTTTTGCCGAAATTCCAAAAACCAGCACCGGTAAAGTGCAAAAGTTTGAGCTGCGTCAAGCGGCCATTTCACTTGCACATGAGACGCCAAAAGTAACTCCAAGTGCAACGTAACCAATAACTTAATAGTCAGTAGCACTCTTAGTTGCTGACTATTGAATTGAAGTCATAAAAAAGGTCAGCCTAATTCAATTAGACTGACCTTTTGTTGTTAACGCTACATTGACTCTATAAGAAGTACAGCTATTAACCAATTCTATCAACCAAACCTATGCTAATTCAGCTTTGGTTCAAGCCACTGAAAGGCAAGCATACCTATTATCATCGCTGGGATAAATACATAGGCTTGCCATTGTCCAGTGCCAAGCAGTACAATACCTGGCCCCGGGCAAATACCCACCAACCCCCAGCCGATACCAAATAGCATCGCTCCGATTAACAATTTTTTTGTGATGACTGTTTTGTTTGGCATATCAATTGCGGTGCCAATCCAGCTGCTCTTTTGCCGTCTGGCTAACTGTACGCCAACGATGGCAACTGCTAGGCCGCCGCCCATCACTAGGGCTAGAGAAATATCCCAAGCACCAAAAACGTCCAAAAAGCCTTGTACTTTAACAGGATCGGTCATACCTGATATCAGCAGCCCAAACCCGAATAATAATCCAGCCAGTAATCCAATTATGTTTTTTAGCATTATTATATCTCGCTATCATCTTTTATTAAAAGTATCGAACGCCGTCTATGCAATACGCTATCTAAGCCATTTTGCATTTATAGTAACCCTAGTACATGACGACCGATATAGACGGTCACGATACCAAAGAGCATAAAGGTCACTGTCGCTGCTATAGAGCGCGGTGACATACGCGCATTGCCGCAGATGCCATGACCACTTGTGCAACCTGAACCTAAGCGCGTACCAAAGCCGACTAGCAACCCTGCTGCAATCAGCAGCGGTAAAGAGGTGCTGACTTCTATGTCAGGCAAAGGTCTGAACGCACTATAGAGTAAAGGCGAGATGATTAGACCAGCAATAAATAGAACTTGCCACATCTCCACGCGCCTGGGTTTGAGCAAACTTGAAAAGATGCCACTAATGCCAGCAATACGCCCAATACCCAGCAGCAAGATGACAGTCGCCACTCCTAGCATCAAACCACCTACTAAGGATATGGGCGTAAATGCTTGCCAGTCCACTTGTATACTCATAAC
>NZ_LNUO01000179.1:0-4098 GCF_001462175.1 Psychrobacter sp. ENNN9_III | reverse complement strand
TCCTGCAATATAACTATTGTTATAGTAAATAATGGTTTGATCTTAAAATGAGCCGCCTATAGCGTATTCACCAAGCTCTTTTATTGTCTACCGGTCACAACCAAGCACGAAATGGAATTCGTCTCAGAGTTAGCAGATGCTATCTCTACACCTCAATACGATAAGGAAGTCGTCAATGATACATGCTCATACCCCTATTCATAATAAGCAAAAACTCAATAATAAAACCAATAAGAATCTCACTACTACTAGGGCATTGAAGTCAACTTTTACTGCATTGGTGGCCAGTCTGGCGCTTGCTTATAGCGCGCAAACATTTGCTCATGGTGGCAAAGTTAATATGGTTCCGATCGAGGAGGCAATGAGTACAGCGGGTGCAGACGTTGAATATGATAGTTATGCTGAGATGTATACCATTACTAAGAACTCAACCCGCGTACAAATCAAACCCAACAGCAAGACTGCTATGGTGAATGGCCAGTCTCTAGCCATTACTAATCCGCTCATCATAAAAGATGGGCAAGCTTTAGTGCCTGATTCGTTGGCAAATGAGATTTTACAATCAGGTTTGGATCAAACCTTTAAAATAGAGCAAAGTCCGCATCCACTCAATGTGTTAAGTGCTGAGGAGATCGAGCAAACACTGGCTATTATCAAAAAAGCCAAGCCTACCGAGACCAATCTACGGTTTTCTGATATCCGCTTAAAACAACCTGATAAAGATGCAGTATGGCGTAATGTCACTGAAAACAAGCCTTATAAAGGTGATCGCGTGGCAACGTTTAGCATTTTGAAAGGCAATACGGTCATTGAAGGCGAGGCAAACTTAAACAAAAACGCTTTAACCAGTTGGAATGCAATAGAAAATACCTTTGGTATGGTGCTGGTGGATGATTTTTATGCCATACAAGACATCATCCAAAACAGCCCTGAATATAAAGTGGCGCTAAAAAAAACATGGTATCGATGATGTGACCAAGGTTGTCGGAACGCCGCTGACAGTTGGATATTTCGGTGATCAGGACAATTTGGATCAGCAGCTGCGCGTCCTCAAAATCGTCTCTTATTTAGATGTGGGCGATGGCAACTACTGGGCGCATCCTATCGAAAACTTGGTGGCAGTGGTCGATTTGGATGAGAAAAAAATCATCAAAATAGAGGAAGGTAGTGTCATTCCAGTACCGATGACTCCGCGTCCAATCGATGGTCGTGACCAAGATATTGTCACTAGTAAGCCGTTAAACATCATCGAACCAGAGGGCAAAAACTATACCATCACCGGCCGAGACGTCGAATGGCACAATTGGAAGTTTCATATTGGTTTAGACAGTCGAACAGGTCTACAGCTTAGTACGGTCACTTTTAATGATAAAGGCGTTGATCGCAAAATCATGTATCAAGGTAACTTGGGCGGTATGGTCGTGCCTTATGGCGATCCGGACATGGGCTGGTACTTTAAGTCTTATCTCGATGCTGGTGAATACGGAATGGGAACTCTGACCTCACCGCTAGAAAAGAACGTCGATGCACCAGAAAACGCGGTACTCCTTGACGCTGTGCTGCCAGATTATCAAGGCAATCCTTATACTATTCCTAATGCAATCGCAGTGTTTGAGCGCTATGCAGGTCCTGAATTTAAGCATCAGGAAATGGGTCAAAAAAACGTCAGTACTGAGCGCCGTGAGCTGGTCGTACGCTGGATAAGTACGATAGGTAACTATGATTATATCTTTGACTGGGTGTTTGAGCCAAATGGTACGATAGGTATCGACGCTGGAGCAACTGGTATCGAGGCTGCTAAAGGCGTACTGGCAAAAACCATGCATGATCCAACGGCCAAAGAAGACACTCGCTATGGTACGTTGATTGATCACAATATCGTCGGTCCAACGCACCAGCATATCTATAACTTCCGCTTGGATATGGATGTCGATGGCGAGACCAATCATATTAAACGTATAGATCCCATCGTCGCTGACAATACACGTGGAGGGCCGCGTACTAGTGCGATGGAGACTCGCGAAACCACAGTGGTGACCGAGACGGCCGCCAAAGAAAACTTTGATCCTGCTTCTGTGCGTCTAATCAGTAATGCAAGCAAAGAGAACCGTATGGGAAATCCGGTATCGTATCAGATGATTCCGTTTGCAGGCGGGACTCATCCTATCGCAAAAGGCGCCAACTTCGCTGACGATGAGTGGATATACAATCGTCTTAATTTTATGGATAAACAGATTTGGGTGACCAACTATGATGCAGGTGAGCAATATCCAGAAGGCAAATACCCCAATCGCTCTGACAAAGATACCGGCTTGGGGGCGTTTACGAAAGACAATGAAAACATCCACAATAAAGACTTGGTGGTATGGCTAACGACAGGCACTACTCATATTGCCCGTGCTGAAGAATGGCCTATCATGCCGACAGAATGGGTAAACGTACTACTCAAACCGTGGAATTTCTTTGATGAAACGCCATCGCTGCATTTAAATCAAGATAAAGGTGAAAACGCGAGCAAATAAGTACCTAAGCAAATAAGCAAATAAGCAAATAAGCAAATAATCACCTTTAGAATATTAGGCCATAACCTTAACCATAAGAGTAAAAAAATGAAAGAATTTAATTTAATTATCAACGGTGAAAGTGTTGGCACCACTGACTATTTTGACGTTGTCAATCCAGCGGACAAATCTGTCATTGCTCGCTGCCCAAAGGCCACCACTGCGCAGTTAAATGATGCGGTAGCAGCGGCCAGAACAGCGTTCCCCACTTGGTCGGCACTGACTTATGAGGAGCGCAGAGATCTTTTGATGCAGCTTGCTGATGCTATCGAAGATAACGGTGAGGAGCTGATGACGCTACTGACCAAAGAGCAGGGTAAGCCGACAAAAGGCTTTGCAGATCTGGGTGCAGGCTTTGAGTTTGGTGGGACACTCGCTTGGATACGCGCGACCGCTAGTATGACATTGGAGCCGCAGGTCATTCAAGATAACGACACCGCGCGTATAGAGCTGCATCGCAAGCCACTTGGGGTAGTAGGTTCGATTACGCCGTGGAACTACCCATTGCTGATAGGTATTTGGCACATTATCCCTGCACTATTGACAGGTAATACAGTTGTCATGAAGCCCTCTGAGATGACCCCATTGACCGTATTACGATTCGGTGAAATCGCTAAAGACATTTTGCCCGCTGGAGTGTTAAATATAGTGACTGGAGAAGGGGATATTGGGGCCGCGATGACGTCACATCAAGATATACAAAAAATCGTATTTACAGGCTCGACGCCCACGGGCAAAGCCATCATGAAAAGCGCAGCTGACAATCTTACCCGCTTGACACTAGAGCTTGGTGGCAACGATGCGGGCATTGTCTTAGCGGATGCTGATATCGCCGCTTGTGCGCCAAAGATATTTGCGACCTCTTTTATTAATAATGGCCAAACTTGTGCTGCCCTAAAGCGCCTTTATGTCCATGAATCTGTGCATGATGAGCTATGTGAAGCATTAACGAACATGGCTAACAGTATGAAGACGGGTAATGGTTTTGATGAAGATACTGACTTTGGACCGCTACAGAATCAAGAACAGCTCAATATCGTAAAAGCACTTGCCAAAGACGCCAAAGAGCGTGGTGCCAACTTTTTATGCGGCGGTGACGTCACGGACGAGAGCGGCTATTTCTATCCGATCACACTCGTTAGTGACATCAATGACGGGGCAAGATTGGTCGATGAAGAACAATTTGGGCCTATTTTACCTATCATTAAATTTAGCGATGTAGAGGAGGCAATAGATAGCGCCAATCGCTTGCAAGTTGGGCTGGGCGGATCAGTGTGGTCACAAGATATTGAAAAGGCACAGAAAATTGCTTCTCGCTTAGAGTGCGGCACAGTCTGGATCAATAACCATGCCATGATTCAGCCCGATGCACCATTTGGCGGCGTAAAAGACTCAGGGTTTGGGGTGGAGTTTGGAGAAGCGGGTCTAAAAGAATTTACCTTTATCCAAACTGTGCAGACTTTTAAATCTTAAATCCGCTTTACTAACACCAAAGTTTATTAAAGATTCTATGATGCAAAGATGACGGCAGCATAGA
>NZ_LNUO01000178.1:0-18298 GCF_001462175.1 Psychrobacter sp. ENNN9_III | reverse complement strand
ACGCAGGCAATGAGAAAGCTGATGAGCTGGCCAATCTGGGCGTCACTTCTAGTAGCGAGCACTCATCTACAGCGCATTCTATAAATAGCTTTGAACCTATTGACGATGATATTGCTAAAAAAAAAGATAAAATAACCGCTAATGACTGGCTAAATAACGATCCATTAGGCTTTAATATGATGGATAATGATTTAGATGAAGAGTCGTACGAAACCCCTTTAGATGAGATGTCAGATAATAATGATTCAAAGCCTTTATCAGCCAAGCAACAACCAGACAATGCTACGCAGCCAGTGAGTATCGATACTATGATATCAGATGAGACGAATGCACACAGCGATACAACCAACATGTCAGTAGACTTGCCAAAATTCGATGGTGATACTGGTCGTGCTAACCCCAATTTTCGTCCGCTACTGCCAAAGCCTATCCATCGACACGAGCCCAATCGTCAGCTCATCATGGATACAGAGACGACAGGACTTGATCCTCTTAAAGGTGACCGCGTGATTGAGGTCGGTATTGTCGAGATGGTCGGTCGTAAGTTTACGGGCGAAAAGCTCCATGTTTATATCAACCCGCAGCGCGGTATGGATGAGGAGGTCATTCGTATTCACGGTATCTCCGAAGCTTTTTTGGCAGATAAGCCAACCTTCGATCAAGTTGCTAAGTCGTTATATGACTTTATGGATGGCGCAGAAATCATCGCTCACAACGCCACGTTTGATATGAACTTTTTAAGCATGGAGTTTAGTAAAGTTGGTCTGACAGACTTCGCCGAGCGTGTACAAGTGACTGACTCTTTGTTGATGGCAAAGCAGCAGTATCCTGGACAAAAAAACACCTTGGATGCTTTGGTGCGCCGGCTAGATGTCGGTAAGCAAGACCGTACTTTTCACGGTGCTTTATTAGATTCGGAGATCTTAGCTGAAGTTTATCTGGCAATGACGGGTGGACAGGTAACGTTAGCGATCGAAGAAGATACTCAAACAGAGGGTGGAAACACCGCTCATGCTAATTTTGCGAATTTGGCATCTTT
Source organism: Psychrobacter sp. ENNN9_III (assembly GCF_001462175.1). NCBI lineage: Bacteria > Pseudomonadati > Pseudomonadota > Gammaproteobacteria > Moraxellales > Moraxellaceae > Psychrobacter > Psychrobacter sp. ENNN9_III. The sequence goes on along the minus strand of NZ_LNUO01000178.1, from coordinate 17,259 downwards.
ATTGCTAGAGTCAACCGTAGACAACCATGCCAATCAAAACTGGTTTGCAGGTTTAGCAGAAGATTACCCTGAATTAAACGCTAGGCTATCGCAGTGGTAGAGCGTGTTACTGCGCATAATTGGTCGGGCTAAGCCAGTCATTTGTCTAATGACATACTAAAAAGCCCACTTTTATCAATAACTATCTGCTGCTAGAGTCGACTCTATCAACACTTTATGGAAAAAACTATGAGCCAGTCTGAGCAAACAATGTTGACCACCCCTGCCCTTAGTATCACTAACTTTAACTTGCCCTCTCTACATCTGCTGCATAATGAGATTACGGTCATTCTAAAAGATACTGAAAATCATCTTAGCGAATTTAACGATGATCACGAACAAGTCTCTTTATTGTTAGACTCTATTAGCGTATTAACACAACTGTCTTGTATTTTTAAATTGATTGCATTGACTGGCGGACAGCTACTAAGTACGGCTATCGCACAAGGTCTACAACAACTTTATGACAATAATAACAACAGTGACACCGCTTTGATTATGGATTTGTCAGAGGCGATCATGACACTTGATCGTTATGTTGAATTTGTACTATTGACCGAGACAGTTGAGCCAACTCTACTCTTGCCAATTATTAACAAACTATATGCTCATAGTCAGCAAGATACGATCGATGCCGATTATTTTTCTGATTTTGGTAGCAGCAGCGTCATCATTGCCAATCCTGAACAGAACTTCAAACCTTTAAGCGAGCTAAATCTCGATAGTGATTTACTCGCTAATGCTTATCGTAGTGGTCTAAATGTGGTCCTTGCCAAACATGCGCCACTAACAGCAGATGCCCAGCAAAAACTTAATGCCATGAGTGCTGCTTGTGCAATGATTGCCGCCCACACTGACAGTTTGTTTTGGCAAGCGGCAACGGCTGCTGTCACAGATATCAAAGACATCTTACCGTTAAGTGCTAGTCAAAAACATACACTTATCTACTTAGAGCAGCAGTTTCATAGCTACTTGCCAGTAATGGACGCCCGTTTTGCAGACTTAGTGAGTTTTGCTTGCCAGCGCGATAATCAACAAGCGCAAAAGCTACGTACTCAGTATGCAAATAATCGGATTGAGTCGTCACAGCTTACGCAGATGCAACGCTTCTTGTTTGGACCAAACCGTGCCATTACTGACACGCTAAATGATATTATTCAAAACCAAATCAGCACTGTTAAAGAAAAAGTCGATAGTTATGCCCGCGGTGATACACTTAGCCCTGCGGCGGTACAAGTAAGCTCAATAGCTGCCGATCTTATAGAGCTGGGCTCAGCATTGCAGTTATTATGCTTAGCTGATGCGGCAACTTCACTCAAAAATGTAGCCTCATCTGTAGCAAAATGGCAGACGCCAACACCTGATGAGTTTGATTATCTACTATTAGCACTGATGCATGCAGAGAACGCTTCGAACGCGATGGCAAAAATACACACTCCAGGCGCTATTCATTTGGCAACGCATAGTCAGCATATCTCATTACACCAAATCGATACGGCCTATGATACGTTGGTACAAGAGAGCCGTACAGCTCTATCAAGTGCAGAGCAAGCAATTAACGATTATTTAATGGATGACAATCGTGACCTGCTCAACATCGAAAACATACCTGATCTGATACATCAAGTCGCAGGCGCAATACGCTTCTTACAATTGCCTACACCCGCAAATATGCTTGGCCAGTTGACCACCAATATGCAAAAACGTCTTGAAAGTGGTCAAAGTATAGATGATCGTACACTTGCTCATATAGCTGATGTACTTATGGCAGTAGACTATCGCTTAGATGGTTTTGAGAACAACCATCCTGTGAGCAAAAAATCGCTTGATGTTGCTCAGGATAGTTTAAGCCAACTACTTGCCGCTTAACTGTTACAAATAAATACAAGCAACTTTTAGGCAACCCTCTTGCTGCTTTGGATAGCTATTTATGACTACCGCCTTTGTGATTAATAACGAGACTGTACTGTGCCGCTATACTACAAAAGGCTGGCGACCTCTGCAATTTCCTGTTTTGGCTATTAACAGTGATATTGTCAAAAAAGACCAAGCAGCAGAGTCATCAATTAAGCTTTATCAGGTTGGCCGTGTGGAGTTACTGGCAAGCTTAGCAGCAAGCAATTGGGAGACTAATGAGTCGCTAGCATTGGATACAAGCCCTGAGCCTATTGATGGCGATGATGTACCTGCTACCATTGCCATTACTTATGATTATGCGCAAACTCACGGCATTGCTATTCCCAACTTAACTAAAGACTCCCATGAGTCAACTGTATTGCAGACGCCATTAGCCCGTACTGACGAGATAAACTTCATTACTTATAGGCAGCTTATCACCCAGCTACCAGTTGCTCTCTCGACGCAGCTGAGCCAAGCGATTCAATTGCTGCGCTGGCAAGCAGATACTCAGTTTTGTAGTCGCTGCAGCGCTTCGGTTACGGTAGCCAAATTTGGCGAGCGTGCGATGGTCTGTCCAGTCTGCCGCTTACGCCAGTATCCACGAGTACAACCTTGTGTCATCACAGCCATCACCCGTCCAAACCCACAAACCGGTGAGATGCAGATACTCTTGGCACACCATCACCGCTATGGTCGACCAAGCACGCAGCTTCAATATGGCTTGATTGCAGGCTTTGTAGAAGTAGGTGAAAGTCTAGAGCATGCCGTAATGCGAGAGGTGTTAGAAGAAGTAGGTATTCGCTTGACTGACATCCACTATGTCAGTAGCCAACCATGGCCATTTCCCTCAAACTTAATGCTAGGGTTTCGAGCGTCTTACACTAGCGGTCAGATAGTCATACAAGAAGATGAGCTCTCGCACGCCGACTTTTTTGATATCTCAAACTTACCAAAGATACCTTTTAAGGGCAGTATTGCTTACGATTTAATTGCGCAAATTGCTCACGAACAAGGCATAATACTTTAGCTTTATAGAATATATTAGCGTGTAATCAGTAGCATGCCATTATGAACAATACTCTTTTATGATAGATTATCTATACTAGTAGCTACCAATAGTATAGTAGCTCTCACCCATTCTTTACGCCAGTTTTAAGGCCTTTGATTAAATGCCCAGTGATATTCATACTCGTCTAACAAACTTGCCCATACTGTTTGATACGTTAACTTTAGAGACGCTCCCAGCTGACACACAACAGCAAATTGCGTATGTAGATTCGTGTCTACCCCAGACCCAGTGCGGTCTTTGCGATCATCCCGATGGGTGTCTACCTTATGCTACCGCTATCGTTATAAATGGTGAACCACATAATAAATGTGTGCCTGGAGGTCAACCTGTTAGTGATGCAATTGCCCTTATTTTAGACGCAGATCATGATACTTTGGATACGGTCTTTTCACAGAACCAAACCTCAAGTAGTGAGCACGAACGCTTGATTGCTGTACCGTCAAAGTGGCCAATAGACCCTACGACCGAGCGTCCGCATGAAGTACGTGCCATCATTCGTGAAGATGATTGTATCGGTTGTACGAAGTGCATCCCTGCCTGCCCAGTCGATGCTATCGTCGGTACTGGCAAACATATGCATACGATTTTTACAGATTTATGCACCGGTTGTGAGTTGTGTATCGCACCCTGCCCTGTGGACTGCATTGATCTTGTACCTATCGAGCGTGAATTGTCAGCAGCAGAGCGCCTCCAAGAACAAAATGAGCTGCGACAACGTTATCATACGCATCTTAGGCGCGTAACTGAGCAACTGGCCGACATTAACAATAGTAGACCTGTCGTCAGTATGGTAGAAGCCAAGCTAAATAACGCCAGCGCACAAGCGATTGACATTGATGAGCAGCAAGCAAAAAACACTATTGCTGCCGCCAAACTACGTACCAAAATCAAAAAACTAGAAAAACAGCTAAGCGTCCGTCCTAATCCAGAGAAAAGTGCCGAGTTGGCTACGTTGCAAGATCAACTGTCTCAGTTATAATTTGTCCGTATTCTGTTATCTTATTTGATCTAATTTAGTATCGACCTTAACCACTATTAACATCAACAGCTATAAAAATATTGTCTATATCCTATGAGTAAAACTGTCAAACACAAAACTGCAGACACACCGCCATCGAGACGATTACCCAATCGTAACGTACGACCGTTCTTTGAGAAGTTGGCTGCTACTATTGACGATCCCATTACCGAATTAAACTACAGTAATAATTTTGAGCTACTTATCGCAGTCATACTCTCTGCACAAGCGACTGATGTGAGTGTCAATATTGCAACCCAGCAGCTATACCCTGTCGCCAATACTCCTGAGGCCATATTGGCATTGGGTGAAGAAGGCCTAAAATCTTATATCAAAAATATTGGCTTATATAATGCCAAAGCCAAAAATGTGATCAAAGCCTGTCGCGATTTAATAGAGAAATTTGACAGCACCGTACCTGATAACCGTAAAGACTTAGAGTCGCTCGCTGGTGTGGGGCGCAAAACCGCTAACGTGGTCTTGAACACAGCCTTTGGACAACCAACAATGGCAGTCGATACGCATATTTTCCGTGTTAGCAATCGCACGGGGCTGGCCACTGGTAAGAACGTATTGATGGTAGAGAAAAGACTGGTCGAGCGCATTCCAGAAGACCTATTGGTTGACGCTCATCACTATCTCATCTTACATGGGCGCTATACCTGTCAAGCGCGTACCCCTAAATGCGGCGCCTGTCCGGTTTATGAAGAATGCATGTTTAAGGACAAAGCTACGTTTGTAGAGATTTGAAATTCTTTATAGCTAGTATTGTCTAATAGAGATAACCCAACTCAAAGAAAAACAATACAGATAACTATTAGCAGAAATTTAGCCAACTCGATGATTTTTACGATTGATAGCAACAATAGCTACACTAGAGTTTTCACTCGATTCACGGTAAAATGTGCTAATTTTTTGGTTCACTTTTGCCTCTTATTTTCCGTTAACATTCAATTATGACTGATTTAGTAATGACAGTCCTTGCAATTAAGCGATCTAACTATGCGTGAATACAACTTATTTACATCTGAATCTGTAAGCGAAGGCCATCCTGATAAAATGGCCGACCAAATCTCAGACGCTATCCTTGACGCCATCTTACGTGAAGACATCCAAGCTCGCGTAGCATGCGAGACGCTGGTCAAAACTGGTGCAGTGATACTAGCAGGCGAAGTGACCACTACCGCCAACATTGATTTGGAGCGTATTGTACGTGATACGGTCAATGGTATTGGTTATCATCACTCAGATCTTGGTTTTGATGGTGAGACTTGCGCAGTGATCAACATGCTTGGCAAGCAATCACCTGAAATCGCTCAAGGTGTCGATCGTAACAGCCCAGAAGAGCAAGGCGCTGGTGATCAAGGCTTGATGTTTGGTTATGCTAGCAATGAAACCGATGTGTTAATGCCTGCTCCTATCGAGTTTGCACATCGTCTTATGGAGCGTCAGTCTGAGCTACGCCGTGCTGGTGACCTGCCTTGGTTACGTCCAGATGCAAAAGCACAAGTTACCTTAAAATATGATGGCAATCGTCCGACTGCAATTGATGCTGTGGTATTGTCTACTCAGCATGATCCAAGTATTTCGCAAAAAGATCTGCAAGAAGCAGTCATGGAATCTATCATCAAACAAGTACTGCCAGCCGACCTGTTGCATGCTGGTACTCGCTACCACATCAACCCAACTGGCAAGTTCGTTATTGGCGGACCTGTCGGTGATGCAGGCTTAACCGGACGTAAAATCATCGTCGATACCTACGGCGGTATGGCTCGCCACGGTGGCGGTGCCTTCAGTGGTAAAGACCCTTCAAAAGTCGATCGCAGTGCCGCTTATGCAGTACGTTATGTCGCCAAAAATATCGTCGCAGCAGGTTTGGCCGAGCGCTGTGAAGTACAAGTCAGCTACGCGATTGGAGTTGCTGAACCTACTTCTATATCAGTTAATACTTTTGGTACGAGTAAAATCAGCTCTGATGAAATCATTCGTCTGATTCGTACGCATTTTGACCTGCGCCCTTATGGCATTACCCAAATGCTAAACCTACTCCAGCCTATGTATCAACGCACAGCAACTTTCGGTCATTTTGGTCGCGTCGGCTCTGATACTGCTTTTACTTGGGAAAAAACAGACAAAGCTGAATTACTAAAAGCAGATGCAGGTTTATAAACCCATATTTACAGACACTCAATAGGAGTTGCTTATGTCTCAAGACAATATTGATAACAACGCTCAAAACCAAAATTTAAACGACAATGCTGAAGCGATGACTGAAATCACCCCTGAAATGCAGGCGTTTTATCAGCGTGCCGATGCTATTATCGGGGTTGCAAATAGTCAATTGGGTCCTGAAGCTCATTCAGGGCAAGTCGGTGCTTCATTACTTTATGCAGCAGCGCGTTATAGCGCTTCGGTCGCCTCTATTGGCTTTGTGAAAGGTGATGACTTTGCAAAAGAAAAAGACGACATCGTAGAGTTTTACGTTAAACAGTACCGTCAGATGCTAAGTGATAATTTGACCGATTATGCGCAAAACTTTGACAAATATGTACAGCTTAACCAAGATGATAAGTCATCTAAGTAACTACTTTATTATTTAATATTTAAACAAAACCCCAGCCTATTTATAGACTGGGGTTTTTTATTGGCTATCTTTTTAGCAAGTGACTGACTACAATTAGGCTAATACTTAGGTTACTTGGGCCATTCAAGCTTAGGCCGTCATTAACTTATAAAAGCAGATAAAGCAGAATAGTCTGCTATACAACCGATTATTAGCTTATCTACTACAACAGGACGTTGTAGGTTTCATAAATTACAACTTCCACAAATTATGATCTTCATAAATAAGGATATATTATGTTTAATAATAATTTTTTGACATCCGGGCGCTCATGCTTGTCGTTACTAGGAATATCCGTCGCGATGACCTTAGTAGGCTGTAGCAATATACCGAGTGTCGCCGAGCCCGACACCACTCCAATTCATACACCAGCCACTAATCAACCAGCGCCTAGCGATGAATTGTTTACTGAGTGTCCGCCTCACAACCCAGAGCAAAACATATGTACCATGCAATACGACCCTGTTTGCGTAACCACGAAAGTTGGCTCGACCATCAGTTATCGCACAGCGGGCAACGCCTGCTCAGCCTGTGGCACAACTGCAGCGATAGGTTATATACCAGGCAAGTGCGTCTAAGCTTTTAGGAGTCCTGCATAAAAACTCAGCCTGATAATCATAAAAAGACCCCAGCTTATATATAAACTGGGGTCTTTTATTATTCATGTTATTTATGCAATCTTACTAATCGGACTTAGTAATTTTAGGAGGGCCTTTTAGCAAATGTTCATCACGGAACTCATTCGCTGAATTGTGTTCTGCCGACTCCTCAGTGACAAACCACTGCTGATTGCGATATAACACCAGACGATCTCGGCTCAAGCCGCGAAGTAGTGCATACATCATGACCAGCATAACAATAGCAAATGGGAATCCTGACACTATAGCAGCAGCCTGCAATGCCCCTAACCCCCCTGCTGCTAACAATATCGCTGCGATAACGCCTTCAGTTCCTGCCCAAAACAGACGCTGAATCTTGGGTGGATTGGTATCACCACCTGACGTCAACATATCAATGACGAAGCTGGCGGAGTCGGACGAGGTCACAAACCATAGTACGATCATTATAATAATCAAGGCGGTTGCTGCTTGAGTAAACGGATAGGTTTCCATTAATTTAAAGATAGCACTACCGGTATCTGCTCTCACTGCCTCAACCAGTCCAGGACTGACAATATCAGGGCTGACTGCAGCAGTCAGCTCCATGTGTACTGCCGATCCACCAAAGGCTGTAAACCATAAGAATAATATGGTAACCGGAATTAATAATACCCCTAATATAAACTCACGAATAGTGCGACCACGAGAGATACGAGCGACGAATACGCCAACGAACGGTGACCAGCTAATCCACCATGCCCAATAAAAAATCGTCCATGAAGATTGCCAGTTTTCTTGACCTTCATAAGACTCTGTCCATAAAGCTAGCGGAATAACTTGATGCAGATAATTACCGATATTCTCTACAAAACTATTAAATATAAACTGCGTTGGACCTAAAATAATCACAAAGCTTAATAACACGATAGTCAAAAAGATATTAATATCACTTAAACGCTTAATACCTTTATCCAGTCCCATCAATAAAGACAACCCAGCAAGCGCTGTAATAACCGCAATCAAGACAATCTGTACGGTGATATTATTAGGAATACCAAATAGACTCTCAAGACCAGAGTTTATCTGTAACACGCCTAGACCTAAGGTTGTGACCACCCCAAACATTGTGCCAAACACAGCTAAGGTATCGACAGTATGACCCCAACGCCCATAGATTCTTTGACCTAACAATGGATAGAGCGTTGAGCGAATTGCCAGTGGCAAACCGCGGCGATAGTGAAAATAAGCCAACGCTAAAGCCACCATGCCATAAATCGCCCACACATGAATACCGTAATGCAAAAAAGAGATGTTCATTGCAAGCTTAGCAGATGCGACTGTCTCTCCTTCACCAAGTGGCGGCGCCATAAAGTGGTACAACGGCTCAGCCGTACCCCAATAAAGCAAACCAATACCGATACCCGCTGAAAACAACATACCAATCCAAGATATGAGTTTGTATTCCGGCTTTTCCATCTGATGTCCGAGCCTGATATCACCATATCGGCTGAATATCAAATAGATACTCATGACCACGGCTAAGTTGACTACCACAATAAAGAACCAGCCAAAACGCATTGAGATAAACGCTTTTGCTTGCCCAAACACTACGCTTGCCAGCTCATTAAAAAAGGCACCAAAGATGATAAATGCGACAATTAAAATCGCTGAAGACAGAAATACTGGTTTACTTACCCTTGGAAAAGGGCCCAATCGACCAACCTTGACGTGATCCATAGATTTTTCCAAACTTAAAAGAGCGTCACCCTATCAAGATATTAACCATTTATCAAACACAACATCGTTACGACTGACTGTAAAGTGAGAAATAAGTCATAAAAGCCAAGATTCTGTTTATCGACAAGTACGGCTTGAAGGTAGTCTTACTCTATTCAGTGCTTTGTTGGCTATATTAACTAATAAAACCCCAATCTACGAATAGATTGAGGTTTTGTTTCGAGACATTCAGTGGTTACTATGATTTAGTCACCTTTAGCAATCTCAGGTGGCCCGTCCAATAGCTCTTCATCAACGAATTCGTTCGCTGTATTGTGCTCAACTGACTCTTCAGTGATAAACCTCTGCTCTGCACGGTACAATATAAGCTCGTCACGATTGAACCCTCGTATCATAGCATATAGCATGACAAAGACGACGATAGCGAACGGGAAACCTGCCACGATAGCAGCTGCTTGTAGAGCGCCTAAGCCGCCCGCTGCCAACAGAATAGCAGCAACAAAGCCTTGAGTTATCGCCCAAAATAGACGTTGGATCTTGGGCGGATTGGTCTCACCACCTGCGGTTAGCATATCGATCACAAAACTTGCTGAATCTGATGAGGTCACAAACCATAAAACAATCATGATGATGATTAACATCGTTGTGGCTTGCGTAAATGGATAGAACTCCATCAATTTAAAAATCGCATTACCATAGTCATTTTGTACCACTTCAATGAATCCAGGATTGCCAATCAGCTCCATATTTACAGCCACACCGCCGAAGGTTGTGAACCAGAAAAACAGAATAACCATAGGAATAAATAATACACCTAACAAGAATTCACGAATGGTACGGCCACGGCTAATACGAGCGATAAACACGCCAACAAATGGTGACCAGCTAATCCACCAAGCCCAATAGAAAATGGTCCATGATGACTGCCAATCGCCCTTACTATAAGCTTCACTCCAAAAGCCTAACTGAACGATATTTTGTACATAGTTACCGACGTTTTCAACCAAGCTGTCCATGATGTATTGGGTTGGACCCATGATAAAAGCAAACGCTAGCAACACAAAGGTCAAAACAATATTGGTATCACTAAGACGCTTGATGCCTTTATCCAATCCCATTAATAAAGAACCACAGGCAAGCATAGTAATAAAAGCAATCAGGATAATTTGTACAGGTACCGAATTTGGTATACCAAACAATCCCTCAAGCCCTGAATTGATTTGTAATACACCAAAACCCAAGGTTGTGACGACACCAAACATCGTACCGAATACGGCTAAAGTATCAACAGCATGGCCCCACCCGCCATAAATCCTTTTACCCAATAACGGATACAAACTTGAGCGAATAGAGAGTGGTAGACCACGGCGAAAGTGAAAGTATGCCAAGGACAATGCCACGATGGCATAAATAGCCCAAGCATGGATACCATAATGCAGAAACGAGATGTTCATCGCTTGTTTGGCAGCTTCTACTGTCTCAGCTTCGCCAAGAGGTGGTGCCATAAAATGATATACAGGTTCTGCGGTGCCCCAGTACATGATACCGATACCAATACCTGCTGAGAACAACATACCGATCCAAGACGGCAGACTATATTGTGGCCTTTCAGTCTGATGACCCAAGCGGATGTCACCATACTTACTAAAAAATCAAATATAAACTTAAAACCACTGCCACGTTCATCAAGATAACGAACAGCCAGCCAAATCGCCGAGTAATGAAACCCTGTGCTGCAGCAAATACTGTATCAGCTAGCTCATGAAACAGAGCACCAAATATAATAAAACCCACGATTAAAACTGCCGAAGCAATAAAAACAGGCTTATTGACTCGTGGAAAAGGTCCTAAACGACCAATTTTGAGTTCACTCATAATACCTTCCTAAAATAGAGTTGTGCCACTATGTTTGGATATAAGTGACCTATCAAACCTAAAAATAAATATAATCACATAAAAATAGCCCTAAATGTGAGGGCTATCTGTGTATGACAATTACTGTAACAACAATGACGCTAGCAATTAATACGAGTTAGTCACCTTTGACAATCTTGGGCGGACCTTTTAATAAATCTTCATCAACGAACTCATTGGCAGTATTGTGATCTGCTGATTCTGCAGTGATGTAGTACTGTTGAGCTCTGTACAGTATCAATTGATCTCTACTTAAGCCGCGTAAAAGTGCGTACATCATTACAAATACAACCAAAGCAAATGGTAGACCTGCTACGATCGCTGCTGCCTGTAAAGCACTTAGCCCACCCGCTGCAAGTAAAACTGCGGCAATGACACCTTCAGTACTTGCCCAAAATAAACGCTGTATTTTTGGCGGATTGGTATCGCCACCGGCAGTTAGCATATCAATGACAAAGCTTGCCGAATCTGAGGATGTCACGAACCAAAGTATAATCATAATAACAATTATAAAAGTAATCGGTTTGGTTAACGGGTAATACTCAATCAGTTTAAAAATTGCACTACCAAAATCTGCTTGTACCGCTTCAACGAGTCCTGGACTAGCTAAAGTGGGATCAATAGCAGCGAGCAACTCCATATGAATAGCAACGCCGCCAAAAGTCGTAAACCAGAAAAACAAGATTGTTATTGGTATTAACATGACCCCCAACACGAACTCACGAATGGTACGGCCGCGACTAATACGTGCAATAAATATACCGACGAATGGCGCCCAACTTACCCACCACGCCCAATAAAATATCGTCCATGAAGACTGCCAATTTTCTTGACCTTCATAAGCCTCGCCCCACAGTCCGAGTGGAACAAACACTGATAAGTAATTACCAACATTTTCAAGGAAACTATCAAAGATGAATAACGTTGGTCCTAGGATGACCATAAAACCAAGTAAGATAGCCGTCAGCCCAATATTAATATCACTAAGACGCTTGATACCTTTATCTAAGCCCATTAAAACAGAAATAACGGCCAAAACCGTTATAAAAGCAATTAAAGCAATTTGTACTGTTAAACTGTTAGGCGTACCAAATAACTTCTCAAGTCCTGAGTTTATTTGCATAACGCCCAAACCCAAAGACGTTACAACGCCGAACATTGTCCCAAATACTGCTAAGATATCAACAGCATGCCCCCATCTACCAAAGATCTTCTTACCTAGTAAAGGATAAAGCGTTGAGCGAATTGATAGAGGTAGGCCGCGGCGATAATGGAAATAAGCAAGAGATAATGCGACAAACGCATATAGCGCCCAAGCATGTAGACCCCAATGTAAAAAGGTAAGATTTATTGCTTGTTTGGCGGTCTCTATACTATTTGGCTCGCCCAAAGGTGGAGCCATGAAATGATATAAAGGCTCAGCCGTGCCCCAATAAATCAGTCCAATACCGACACCAGCAGAAAACAACATGCCAATCCATGAAAATAGACTATATTGCGGTGCCTCTGTTTGAAGGCCCAAACGAATATCACCATAACGGCTCATGGCTAAATAAACACATATCGCTAAAGCTAGGTTCATTAATAAAATAAAGAGCCAGCCAAACTTGTCGGTTATAAAACCTTGTAAAAAACTAAAAAGTGCTCCAGCAGTCTCAGTAAATAGCACGCCAAAGATAATAAAGCCAACGATTAAAATGCTCGACGTAATAAAGACAGGTTTGCTCACTCGCGGAAACGGTCCTAGTCTCTCAACCTTTACATGGTCCATCTGTAAATTTGCCTTAATTTTTTAAGAGGCTAACAATAACAAGATATTTCATAACTATCAAATCTAATTCAAGTACTTACAAGTTTGCAACTGATTGCAATACTTCAGATTAACAGCTTGTAACAGAGTTGAAGACAGTAATTATAGTAAGCATTAAGCATTAAGCATTAAGCATTAAGCATTAAGCATTAATATTTGCTCTTAACTTATCGATTTTCTAACAATTTTAATCCTTGCTACATCAAAAGTTGGTTATCGTTAAAGCAACTATATGGTAAAAGCATATAGTTAAAATAAGCGTGAATATCTCTATTTTGACAAGAGCTGTAACAACCTACCATTATCGCCATCTTCTAGTACCCACACTTCGCCATCGACTGCTAAAACATCACGAATACGGGCGCCCATATCATAGCGATAACGCTCAGACGCTTCCCCTGTCTCTTTCATATCGACCACGATTAAAGCTTTAGATGATAAGCCACTCATAAGGGCATCTCCTTGCCATTCTGGAAAATCATCTTGATTACCAGCAGTATAGATACTGATGGACGAGGGTGAAATGACGGGTGTCCACGTAATCTTAGGCGGCTCGAACTCAGGACGGGTATCGTGATCAGGAATATCAGTGCCTGAATAGTTACGGCCATTAGAAACCACGGGCCAGCCATAGTTGTTGCCTTTTTTAATAAGATTAAATTCATCACCACCGCGTGGTCCCATCTCATTAGCCCACAATCTGCCTGACTCATCAAATGCCATACCAAGCACATTACGATGACCTATCGTCCAAAACTGTGAAGCAATGTTGCGAGTATTACCTGCAAATGGATTGTCTTTGGGCACAGATCCATCAGCGTTTAACCGAATTATTTTACCCAAATTAACGGTCATATCTTGCGCAGGGTCTTTTTTCTGCCGCTCTCCTGAACTGATGTATAAGTACTGCCCATCAGGAGAAAATAGCAATCGATGACTATAATGACCTTGGCCTTTTACTTTTGGAGTCTGCTGCCAAATTGGTGTGATGGCCTGCAGACTTGGCGCATCAGTATCTAACCCTACAAGTTTGGCTTTGATCACCTTAGCACCAAAAGTATTGTTGTCGGAACCGTCTCCTGCTTCGACATAACTAATATATACCATCTGATTCGTTGCAAAATCAGGCGCTAAAATAATATCGCCAAGACCACCCTGTCCGCCATAAGCCACACTTGGCACACCATTGACTTGGGTTTTATTACCCGTTTGAGTATCAACGATAAAGAGCTCGCCTGTTTTTTGAGTAACGAGTAATTTGAGGGGGTCATTTGCTGTTTTGGGTAGCGCAGTCATCGCCCATGGCTCATCAAAGGTCGCAAACTCTTTAGTCGTAAATTCAGGTTTGATAGTGCTTTTTTGGACATCATTAGCAGCATTATCGGACGCTTTTGTTTGCGTAGGTGCTGTATCGGTATTTACTGTAGTTGGGTTAGAACAAGCAGAGGCGCTAAATAGTAACGCTACTATGCTCAAAGGTATCTTTACGTGCTTGGTAGTGATTATCATCATGCTCTCCCTATCAATCTGCTTTTATCTAATATAGCAAGTGACAACCCTATCAAGGTACAAATTATGTTTTTGTACAAAAAAACCCCTTATCTGCTATTGCAAATAAGAGGTTGATTTTGTACTAAATTTTAGCGTTATTAACTCATTCTAAGCTTATCAAAGGTCAGCTTATCATCCACATCTACATCGACTTTGATAATGTCACCAGCGACAAAGTCACCTGCCAGCAATTTTAATGACAATGGGTTTTCAATCTCTTGCTGGATTGCACGTTTTAGCGGACGCGCACCATATACTGGGTCATAACCTACTGCGACCAACTGATTCATCGCCTCATCAGATAAGGTAATATCTAACTCACGATCTTGTAAACGGCGACGCAGACGCTCTAGTTGGATATCAGCAATGCCGGCCATTTGTTCTTGTCCGAGCGCATGGAACACTACAATCTCATCAATACGGTTTACAAACTCGGGACGGAAATGCTCACCAACCGACTCCATCACTGCCGCTTTAATGTCCTGGTAATCTTCACCGACCATCTCTTGGATCTTATGTGAACCCAAATTACTGGTCATAATGATGACAGTATTCTTAAAGTCTACAACGCGACCTTGCGAATCAGTCAAGCGCCCATCATCCAAAACTTGCAATAAGATATTGAACACATCAGGATGCGCTTTTTCTACCTCATCAAACAATATCACACTATAAGGCTTACGGCGTACAGCTTCTGTCAATGTACCACCTTCTTCGTAACCGACATAACCAGGAGGCGCACCTACCAAGCGGCTGACACTGTGCTTTTCCATAAACTCACTCATGTCGATACGCACCATCGCATCTTCACTATCGAATAAGAAGTTTGCCAAAGACTTAGTCAGCTCAGTCTTACCAACCCCTGTTGGTCCTAGGAATAAAAACGAGCCAGAAGGACGATTGGGGTCAGACAAGCCTGCACGGCTACGACGTACTGCATTAGCAACTGACTCGACCGCTTCATCCTGACCGATAACGCGCTCGTGGAGTTTGTCCTCCATCGCTAGCATCTTATCACGTTCACCTTGCATCATCTTACTGACAGGAATACCAGTCGCCGCTGCTACCACTTCAGCGATCTCATTATCGGTGACTTTATTACGCAGTAATTTTACACCTGTAGGCTCACCTGTCTGCTCTTCTTGCTCAGCCAGATCAGACTCATTGATACGGCGCTCAAGCTGTGGAATGGTCTCATACTGCAGTTTACTCATGGTCTCATAATCGCCTTCACGACTGGCTTTATCATAAGCAATACGCGCTTTATCAAGCTCATCTTTTAGCTGCTGACTGCCTTTGACCAAAGCTTTTTCTGCTTGCCAGACTTCATTAAGATCAGCGTATTCTTTTTCAAGCTCTTCTATTTGCGTATCAAGTACTTTACGCTCAGCTCGTGCGCCCGCATCTTCTTCATTTTTGAGCACTTCACGCTGCATCTTTAGCTGAATCAGACGGCTATCAAGTTTGCCTAAAGCTTCAGGTTTACTATCCATCTCCATACGCAGACGACTTGCCGCTTCATCAATCAAATCAATGGCCTTATCTGGCAATTTACGATCGGTAATATAGCGATGACTCATACGCGCCGCTGCGATAATCGCGCTGTCTTGAATGTCGACACCGTGATGCAGCTCATAACGCTCTTTTAGACCTCGCAAAATAGCAATTGTATCTTCAACCGTCGGCTCATCAACCAATACCTTTTGGAAACGACGCTCAAGCGCCGCGTCTTTTTCGATATATTGGCGATACTCATCCAAGGTCGTTGCCCCAACGCAATGTAGCTCACCGCGTGCTAATGCAGGCTTTAGCATGTTCCCTGCATCCATCGCGCCATCAGTTTTGCCCGCACCAACCATGGTATGCAGCTCATCAATAAACAAGATGACATTGCCTTCTTGCTTGGCCAAGTCACTCAGTACGCTTTTGAGACGCTCTTCAAACTCTCCGCGGAATTTCGCTCCAGCTATCAATGCGCCCAGATCTAAAGACAGCACTTCTTTATTACGCAATCCTTCTGGCACATCTTTTTGAATAATTTTTTGTGCTAGACCTTCAACGATAGCCGTCTTACCGACACCTGGCTCACCGATGAGTACGGGGTTGTTTTTGGTACGGCGCGAGAGAACCTGAATAGTACGGCGAATCTCTTCATCACGGCCGATGACGGGGTCGAGCTTGCCAAGCTCTGCTCGCTCGGTCAGATTTATCGTATACTTGTTGAGCGCATCACGCTGATCTTCAGCGTTTTGATTGTCTACTTTATCATTACCACGTAATTGCTCGATAACTGCTTTTAACTTATCAGCAGTCACGCCAGCACTCTCAAATATCTTTTTGGTCTCACCTTGTTCAGCCAGTGCCAATATGACCCATTCAGTGGCAATAAAATCATCACCAGCTTTTTGCGCTTGACGATCTGCAAGATTTAGAATTTTGACTGCGTTTGGGTTTAGGTTTACATCCCCTGTCGGCTCGCTAATCTTGGCTTGATTGTCTAATGCTTTTGCCACGCCATTTTTTAGTGCAGGAATAGAGGCACCTGCTTGCTGACAGATAGATAAATTGGATTCATCCTGCAGTAGAACGGCAAGCAAGTGCACTGGGTCAATGCCCGTATTATCACGTCCTAATGCCAAGCTTTGTGCCTCTTGGATAGCGGCCTGCAGCTTTTGCGTAAACTTTTCAAATCTCATAGGGTAATCCTTTTATAATTCATATTTTTTTAACAGTTTTTATAACAGGCCTATAATATACGCCCTCTGTTTGTCTGCTATATATATGCGGGATAATATCTTGCATTTCAACTAAAAATATATAGTGTCAATACTGGTTAATGACTTGTTGGTAACAGTGCAAAAATACTATTTATTGTTTAAACCTTACTCACAGTATTGGTATTGATTACAGATATTATTTGGTGTGTTTGGTAGGTATTTCAAGAGAATACTTCAAAATCAAAACGTTATAAAAAAAGGAAAAATTGTAAGGGGGCCCCGT
>NZ_LNUO01000177.1:0-16831 GCF_001462175.1 Psychrobacter sp. ENNN9_III | reverse complement strand
GGCGGATAATTTTAAACCAACGCTCCAAGCTCTTTTTGTACTAATTTAAAAGTTTTAAATGTTCTTAACTAACCGTAGATAACGCTTCTTTTAGTTTATCTTCAAATTTATCTTTTATAAAATGTGCATACTCTATACTGATGTGTTCTGCATCGCGATACATTATTTTTCCAGAAAAAGTAGTTGGACATTTTTCAGCGGTACAGAACATATCTGACATATCAATACCTGTAATAATATCTTGATACTCTATAGTAGGATCAGTCGGCAATAAAGCGTCTGTCCGATCTATGACACAGGCATCTGTATCTGCTACATTCCTACTTCTATGTAAGCAGTCTGGTACATCAAAACTAAAGCGAGGATTGTCTCTTATACCAATCACATCTATTTCGTTATCAGAGATTACTTTCCAAGTATCAATATAAGATTGAGGGATAAACTCCTTTTGGTCTACCACCGTTCTAGTAGAGTTGGTGATAACAGCATAAGGTGCTATCTCTATAATTTTCTCAACCGCTTCTTCATTCCATTTATGGCAAGACTCGTTAGAATCTTCTACTACTCCTAACGGGCAACCCGCCTTTGTCATATTGATAACTTTGAAGTTATTATCTTTACCGATGGTGTCTAGTGCAGTGATCCATTGCACTGCATGAGACCCTCCTGCCAGTACTATCTCACGATCAGACGTCAAATCTCCAAAGTCGCAAGTAGTCACCTCCTCGCCATCCATAGATTGATTACAACCCGCAGCATAGGCAGCAGGGACTCTTTGCTTTATCGTAAGCAGACGTTCGCGATCTGGTTTGAAGCTTTCATCTTCTAAGTAAATTTTATCACCCGTAAATGGTTCAATAGATTTTTGTTCCAATTCTATCTTAGCATTTTCAGTAGTAGAGACGACTTCGTGTCTAAAGGCGAAAGCCGCTACCATCACAGGTAAGAAAAATAGAATTCCGATTGAAAAATTCACCAATACTTTTTCTCTTGGTATCCTTCTAAAAGGAGATTCTATTTTTTTGCTGGTAAAGTAAGCCAAAATCGTAGACACGATCATTATCATTAGCCCCTGTAAGAGACTGATAGATTCATAACCGAAGTATTGTTTATAAAATATCAAGATGGGCCAATGCCATAGATAGATAGTGAAGGATATCCCCCCTAAAAATACTAGGAATTTATTTGACAGTAAGTTGTTTACGACGCCTTTACCACCGACACCTGACATAATAATAAAAACTGCCCCAAGTACAGGAATTAAGGATACAGGGCCTGAAAAACTTGCGCCTCTGGGTATGAAGATTGCACCGCCAATAATCAGAGCAATACCCAAAATGCCTAAAATTTGTCTATATTTTATTTTTTTGGCATTGGAGATTAAAAGAAAGGAGAGTGAACCGAAGAAAAACTCCCAAATTCTAGACAGTGGGTTGAAATAACTCATTGCTGGATCGTCTTTGACCAGCATAGTAGCGTAGGCAAAGGACGCCAATATAATAATAATTATCCCCAAAAAAAGAGGCGCTGATGTTTGTCTTTTCTTCGCAAGATAGGCAAGAGGAATAAGAATCAGTGGAAAAACCACATAAAATTGCATTTGAATAGACAATGCCCAAAACTGCTGAACTGGGCTTGGCGGTCTACCAGTAGATAGATAATCGACAGAAAGCCTAATTAACTGTATGTTTTCAAGGTGCAAGGCACTGGCGATGATCTCGTGTAGTACCGTATATATAAGAACTGGAGATGAAATAAAGTAGCTGGCAACGAGTGTCGCTGCAAGTACAATATACGCTGATGGCGCGACTCTTTTTATGACGCCGCCCCAAAAAGGAAATGGGCTGGCCGTGCCATTTAAAAAATAACCTTTCAATACAATTGATGCCATCAAGAATCCGGAAACGACGAAAAATACATCAACCCCACCTGACACCTTATTGAACCAAATATGGAACACCATAATAATGATTGCACCTACGGCCCTCAGTCCTTGGATGTCGTTTCGATACTCATGGTGGGTGTACTTTTCAAACACGGATTCCTCCCTATATTCATATAAGCGATTATAAACAATAGCACAGAAATATTAAAAAGGAAGAGGTAACATAAAAGAGTCTAGATATACGGTATTATAACGTTGATATACGGTTCTGTAATAACGTGATAATAACCTTTATCGCTGTTTTGATCGTTGAAGAAGTATATGGAAGGCTGATTTGTTGACGTATTAAATTAACAAATTATAGATAGTAATTATTAATAAAAGTCAGTAACCACAAGGTATGCATAGAATTTCAAACAAAACATTGATTCATAAGGATTTTATTTACGGCTGCATTATAAGAAGAGCTTTAGAATGATGAAACAGTGCTGTCTTCGTAGTCGGTGCTATTTATATAAGCTGCTATATTTATATTAATACCAACTATAACAGCCAAGCTAATTTACAAACGTAACAGATTTTTGCCGATTTATATCGAAGAAAGTATAGAGAAATGACATACGCCTTACTCATGATCGCTGTTTATTGGGGAGACATATTACTACATCGACCAATCACGAATCTATTATAAATAGTAAAGCGCTATGCTAAGATTTATGGGGTTTTTATAAATAAAGATTTTATATCAAAGAGTTATCTGTCTCTTACCGTCAACTAGTACGAATTAAACCATACGAATAGCACCATCTAAACGGATGACTTCCCCATTTAAGTAGGCGTTGTCAATGATATGCAGGACCAGTTTGGCAAACTCATCAGGAGCGCCCAAACGTTTAGGATAAGGGACGCCCGCTTCTAACTGCTCACGCGCTTTTTCAGGGATGGTATCCATCATAGGGGTCGTAAATACTCCAGGCGCGACAGTCATGACGCGAATACCATGACGTGCCAGCTCACGTGCGAGTGGCAAAGTCAGACCGACCACGCCTGCTTTAGACGACGCATAACTTGCTTGGCCTACTTGCCCATCAAAAGCTGCAATAGAAGCAGTATTAACAATAACCCCATTATCAGCGTTCTTCTCTGCAGCGCTTTCTGTATCACTGTTATTTGCTATGCGCTTAGCAATGGAAGCTGCGACCAAACGCGCCACATTAAAAGAGCCAACGAGGTTAATATTAACCCCGCGACTAAAGGCATCAAGCTCCGCTGGATTGTTTTCGCGATCGAGCAGCTTTTGTACGACCGCAATACCTGCGCAGTTGATAGATCCTTGCAGACCGCCAAATTCTTTTTCAGCCTTATCAACAGCCGACTGTACCTCTTCGCCACTGGTGATATCACAGCGTACAAACCGTACATTGTCACCCAGTTCATCGACCAGCGCTTGTCCCGCCGACTCATTCAAATCAGCGATGACAGCTTTGCCGCCTTGAGCGACGATAGCGCGAACCACGGACTCACCCAATCCTGATGCACCACCAGTCACCAAAAAGCTGTGTTGTTGAATTTGCATGATTATTCCTTATTTATTTGAGATTTTGTATTTTTAGTTAAAATATTAGAAAGCTTTTAGTTAATATTATTAAAAATTTTGACAACTAAGTCTGTTCATTTAGCAGCTTATTCAGCAGTCAAACTTCGTAATAAAAAGCGCTGAATCTTACCGCTTGGCGTCTTTGGTAGTGCTGCAACAAATTCAATTTCTCGCGGATAAGCGTGGGTTGATAAGCGCTTACGTACCAAGTCTTTAATTTGCTGGGCAATCTCGTCACTGCCTTCGATGCCGTCTTTTAGCACCACATAAGACTTAATATTATGTCCGCGCACCTCATCAGGGACACCGACGGCGGCCGACTCAGCAACGGCCTCATGTTCTAATACAGTGTTTTCGACATCCGTTGGACCAACGCGATAACCTGCCGTCGTAATGATGTCATCATCACGCCCTGAGAACCAATAGCTGCCATCGCTATGACGCTCGACCACATCTCCTGTCAGATAATAATCTTCAAAGAAAGCCTGTTTTTCATTCCAGCTATAACCACGGAAATAAAACGCTGGCGATTGACTGACTACAACTGCTAGCTGACCTTGCTCGCCATCTGGCAATACTTGCATGTCATCATCTAATACGACAAGAGTATGTCCTGGCAGAGCCATACCCATTGAGCCGACTGGGCATTCATGGTCTAAGGCATGGTGCTCACAGCAGGTCATTCCAGTCTCTGTCTGCCC
Source organism: Psychrobacter sp. ENNN9_III (assembly GCF_001462175.1). NCBI lineage: Bacteria > Pseudomonadati > Pseudomonadota > Gammaproteobacteria > Moraxellales > Moraxellaceae > Psychrobacter > Psychrobacter sp. ENNN9_III. The sequence goes on along the minus strand of NZ_LNUO01000177.1, from coordinate 12,648 downwards.
ATATTGATCACAGACTTTGCAGCCTAGATGATTTTCAATCCAGCTTACTACTTCAGTATTCAAAGTTTCGCCTGCTGAATTGGCACAGCGTAATGATAATTTTGAAGGGTTGTTTTCAGAAATTTCCTCAAAGACACCGCTGGATTTCATCATGCGAAATGCCGTTGGTGAAGAGGCTAAATTGGTAATGTTATGACGTACTATAAAGTCGCGCGTATTGGTCGCATCAAAACCCGCTTCATTAAAATGAGTCGTGATACCTAATAATAGAGGTCCGGTAATTGCATAGTACAAACCATACGCCCAGCCTGGATCTGCCATATTCCAGTAGTTATCACTCTCGCGCAGATCAATGGCATAGCGCATATACAAATAAAAAGCTGGCAACGCGGCTAATGGAACACTAACACCTTTTGACTTGCCAACGGTACCTGAGGTAAACATCTGCAAAAATGACGCATCCGTATCTAACAAGACTGGTTCTATATCTTGCGACTGTGTTGCTATCATCTCGTTATAATTGTCGTCTCCCCAAGCCTTGCTATCGTCTGCCCTACCAATTAAGACCATTTTGGTTTGCTCGGCCAGATCTTCGAACTTGCTACGATTTTCTTGATTAGTGTAAACTACTTTAGTGTTAGCTTTGTCCATGCGGTACTTGATTGAATCATAGCCAAAAGCGGTAAATAAAGGCTGGTATATCGCACCTAATCGCCAAGTTGCCAACACAATGACTAATAACTCAGGGGTACGCGGTAGCATGGTCGCCACTTGGTCGCCAACTTGTACGCCGTAGGATTTTAATAAATTGGCCACTTGCGCACTTGCTTTATCAAGCTCTGCAAAAGTCATACGCGTTACATTACCAGCGGTATCTTCATGCACTAAGGCTAGATTATCGCCGCGGCCGTCACGCACATGACGACCGCAGCAGGCCATATAAGCATTAAGTCTATCGTTCAGATGCTCGCCAAAGATTTCTGTTAACAAAGCATCCATATTAAAATTATTATAATAGTCACTATAGCTTGTTAAAGCCTTTGAATCGACGTTTCGAGATGAATTGGTATTTGAAGATGAGATAGTCATGAGCTAATCCTTTAGCAGTAGAAAATATCGAACAACTGACAAAGACTGGTCGATGTTGGTTTTAATAGTTTGGGTTTAAAAGCAGAGCGGTTACATCCTATAAACCGTATGGCATACTAATATTTAAGTCAATCTATTAGTAACGCATTTATATATTTATTTCAATACATAACGTATCATTTTTACGTTTAAATGCAAATCATCTCATAGACATACCTTTATTCTAATGCGCTTAAAAAACCAAGCAACGCTTTTTCTTCACAGCGTTGATGGTCATTGGTGCGTCCACGACGTGCTTGTTTGTAAGGCGCAAAAAACTCCCCTGCTAAGAACTTCTCAATAATAATGGGATGAATGTAAGAGGCTCGGCATACGGCAGGTGTATTACCCAGCTCATCTGCTACATTTTTGACCATATCCGTAATGAGCTGTTGGCGCTCGTCGCTCTCGGGCGCACTTGCCAGTATCTCCTGACCTACTGACGTTTGCAGCTCATCATAGAGGTAGCTTGCCGCTAGCACGCTTGCCATCCATGTACGAAAGTCCTTTGCGCTATACATCTTGCTTTCACAATCGTTGCCGCAAGTGTGCGTGCGCAAATAGTCATTGATATCGGCACTATCGACCACTTGCTTATCGCCATTGTCATCCAAATATTTAAAAATCTGATAACCGGGCAACTCACTACATGTCTGCACAATGTCAATTAAACGCTCGTCCTGCAATTCAATATGATGCTCTTTGGCGCTTTTACCGACAAAGTCAAACGCCAGTCCGTTGTCTGTTTCGCTCACGTGCTTACTGCGTAAAGTACTGAGACCATAGCTTTTATTAAGCTTAGCATAGCGGCTGTTACCAATACGAATCAAAGTAGTCTCAAGTAGTTTAACAACTGCAGCCAATACATTCTCCCGAGATAATGACTCAGCTTCCAAATCTTTTTCGACCTGCGCGCGTAAGTTTGGTAGTGCTTTAGCAAAACCTACCATGGCATCAAACTTAGCCTGATCGCGGATATGGTTCCATGATGGATGATAGAGGTACTGCTTACGTGCTTTGTCATCGCGTCCCGTTGACTGCAAATGGCCTTTGTCATCTTGGCATATCCAAACCTCTGACCACATTGGTGGTATCACTAAATCATTGAACCGCTTACGCAACGCCTTGTCTTTCACAGTCTTGCCAGTCGCATCACGATAGGTAAACCCGCGCCCCCAACGTCTACGTGTAAACCCTGGTTCATCGTCGCTGACATAACGCAGATTGGCGCGCTGTGCTAAACGCTCATAATCATGACGCGTATCTTCTATAATCGCTTGCTGGTTTGCCTTTACCATAAAACAGTACGCCTCTTAAAAGTGGTTGGTTTAGCATAATTAACTGACGTTATTTTTGCTGTTTACTTGCCACGGATAAAGTGTAATGCTGTGTAAAAAATAGCTTATTAGGCACTCACAAAAAACGCCAAGCATTTAATACTTGGCGTTCATTTTTCTGATGCGTATCTAAAAAACCACTATTTACCATAAACACATAAATAAGCCGTTTCTACTTCAACTTTGACATTAAATTTCTTATTGGCTTCAATAGTAAACTGCTCGCCTGCATTAAAGGTTTGCCACTCATTACTTTCTGGCAACTTAACCGTCAATGCCCCACTAACGACTGTCATGGTTTCAAATTCGCTAGTTCCAAATTCGTACTCACCAATGCTCATGACACCGACAGTAGCTGGCTTGGTCGCCGTCTGAAAAGCAATAGAAGTCACTTTATCATCAAAATAATTATTAACGCTTGGCATAACTTTTCCTTAAGTAATTTTTGTATTGTTATAGTCGATTCTAAATAAAATTTATCCCAGTCCCACTGTATCGTCTTTATACTGAACTCACTATACCCATATATCAACTTTATGGACTGCTGTAGGCTGTGGCTTTAAAAATATTGAAGAATAAAGAGTAGAAATTTATTCTTCAAAACACTTCTACAGTCCAGCTTTTAGGCTCGCTTCGATAAATTGATCGAGGTCACCATCTAGCACCGCGCCGGTGTTAAAGGTCTCAACACCCGTACGTAAGTCCTTAATGCGTGAGTCATCGAGTACATAAGAGCGGATTTGACTGCCCCACCCGACGTCGGATTTGTTATCTTCGACCGCTTGCTGGCTTTCCATACGTTTTTGCATCTCAAGCTCATAAAGCTTAGCACGTAGCATTTTCATCGCAGTGGCTTTGTTACCGTGCTGGCTACGCTCATTCTGACAAGTGACTACTACTCCACTTGGCTCATGGGTAATACGCACCGCAGAGTCCGTGGTGTTGACGTGCTGACCGCCCGCGCCCGATGAGCGATAAGTATCGATACGCAAGTCTGCTGGGTTGATATCAATCTCGACATTATCATCAATTTCAGGCGAGACAAAAACGGCCGCAAATGAGGTATGACGACCGTTATTGCTATCAAATGGTGACTTACGGACTAAGCGATGCACGCCAATTTCGGTACGTAACCAGCCAAACGCATAGTCACCTTTAATCTCAATCGTAGCTGACTTGATACCAGCGACGCTACCAGAAGACACCTCAATGACGTCAACTTTAAAGCCATGCGCCTCTGCCCAGCGCGTGTACATACGCAGTAGCATCTCGGCCCAATCTTGCGCTTCGGTGCCGCCGCTGCCCGATTGGATATCCAAGTAGCAGTTGTTTGGATCCATCTCACCACTAAACATGCGACGGAACTCTAAGTCAGCAACGCGCTTCTCCGCATCGTCGAGCTCGGCTTGTACATCAGCAAGCAATGATTCGTCTTCTGCTTCTACCGCCAGTTCCAGCATGGCAGATGCATCTTCTAAGGTAGTCTCAAGTGAGACCACAACATCGATGACGCCATCAAGCTGGCTTTTTTCTTTATTAATCTTGGTTGCACGCTCTGGATCATTCCATAGCTCAGGGTTTTCTAGTTCTAAATTGACTTCTTCTAAGCGTTCTTGCTTACCATCGAAGTCAAAGATACCTCCGCAAGTCCTGCCCACGCTCAGATAAATCTTTGATTTTTTCTTGATACGGATTGATTTCCATAGGTTTTCCTGTTTCGTTAATCTTATACGGATTGATTTCCATAGGTTTTCCTGTTTCGTTAATCTTAAATAAAAAGAGTATAAACATTATAACGTCGTGTCACTGGTATAAACTTTACTTGCTTGCTGTGTCTACGCTGACAGAGGCTGCGCAAAATTTATCCCAGTAACACTGTATTTATTTTATAGTGGATTGATTATATCTCACTAATATGGCGCTATATTAAACGAGATTGGGATACCATGTCTGGCTAATTATTACTGCCTTTGTATTAAACAGCGTTTATATTAAGAAGTTTTAAGCAGCCTAAATTGACCAATCTTCTACTGCCCAGCGATGGGCCAGCGCATGCGCATGCAGCGCGTCATCAGGAGACACGCACACTGCGACGTTCGCCCATTCTAGCAGCGGGATATCATTTTTAGAATCTGAATACGCGTAAGTTTTCTCAAACTTAACCCCTGCTATTTGCTGCTTATCAAGCCATTTATCAAGATGATAAATCTTGCCCGCTTGGAAGTTTGGCTTATCAGTCAATTTGCCAGTATAGCGTTCGTCTTTGATTTCGAGCGGTGTGGCAAGCACATTGGCATCCGTAATGCCAAACCGCTCAGCAATGGCAGACACCACAAAATCATTGGTCGCAGAAATAATTACAACATCGTGACCTTGCTCAATGTGCTGACACAGTACTTCCATCGCTTTTGGACGGATATGAGGCTCGATTTCACTTTTAATATAATCTTCTCGCAATTCGTGCAGTCTATCCATTGGCAAGCTACTTAAAAACTGCGCGACAAATTCATTATACTCTGTCGCATCAAGCGTACCTTCAATATAGTCTTGATAAAATTTTTGATTGGCAGTGCGATATTCAGCTTCATCGACAAGGTCGTGTTTGACGATATATTCGCCCCATAAATAGTCGCTATCGACGTCGAGCAAAGTGTGGTCTAAGTCGAACAACGCTAAAGTGCGCGCGACAGGAACGGTGTCGTCAGTTTTGGTACTCATATTAAAGAACTCATGAAAGTAGATGTTGGTTAGGACGTTTTGATATCGTTAAATTGGTTGATATAGCAAATACCAAATAAAATGGATACGTTGGGTTATGACGTGCGATTATTCTGGCTGCTCAATCTCTTTTAGACCAGTTTTAAACTTTTGACAACGTGCTGCATAATGCATAGCAGACTCTTTTATCATAGCCGCTTGCTCATCAGTCAAAGTTTTGACCACTTTTGCTGGTGCGCCCATAACTAATGAATTATCTGGAATCTGTTTGCCCTCAGTGACCAAAGCCTTTGCACCGATAATGCAATTTTTGCCAATTTTGGCATTATTTAAAATAACGGCGCCGATGCCAATCAGACTATTATCATCCACTTCGCAGCCATGTAGCATGGCTAAATGACCGATAGTAACATAATTGCCAATTTTGACTTCAATACCTTCATCGGTATGGATAACGCTATTCTCCTGCACATTACTATAATCACCAATATGAATGCGCTCGTTATCACCGCGAATGACCGCCCCAAACCAAATACTGGCTTGATGACCTAAGTAAACGTCACCGATAACGCGTGCTGAATCTGCAACCCAACCGTTGAATGGAACAGCAAACTCAGGGGTTTTGTCTAAATACTGATAAATCATAACGAATCCTTGTTTTAGTTGTACGTGTTGACTTTATTGTTTAGTAGATATAATTAAGTGCCGTCCATTGTGGCAAAGCTATGTCGTAAAATCCAGCCGTTTTGATAGGAGTCTTATAGTTATATTAACTTCAAGTAGTCAGTTAGATGTCTTAAAGCTTAGGCTATTCTTAGTTTTTAGAGTGATCAGTTGCAACTATCATTTAACAAGTGATTATTAACCTTGCTAATCGGCTAGCTATATTGGCATATATTGTATATAATGCGCAAAATCTGTGCCTAAGCGAGCGGACATGATGCAAGTTACCTATTCACTACCTAGTGAGTTTTGTAGTTTTCATCAATAATGTCTTCTCGCTTTTTTGTGGAAAATTTTTGACTTTAGCCCTTTTTTATTCTGGTTTTGACGGCAGTTATAACAGTATAAAAAGCGACTATGAGCCAATATTTGAACCAACATATTATTATGGCACTCACAAATAATAGCGGAGGCAACCCTTGAATTCATCGGCAGAAATACAAGCAATTTTGGCACTAGCAGACGGTACGATTTTTCGCGGTGTTAGTATCGGTAGTCTCGGTCATCGTGTCGGTGAGGTGGTCTTTAATACAGCCATGACAGGGTATCAAGAAATCTTAACCGACCCAAGCTACGCCCGTCAGCTGGTCACCCTCACCTACCCACATATTGGCAATACTGGTACCAACGCTGAAGATATCGAGTCTGGTAATGGTCATCAAGTATGGGCGGATGGCCTGATCATCCGTGACGCTACCATGGCAACATCCAACTTCCGCAACTCCCAATCATTAAGTGATTATCTACAGAGCCATGATACCGTCGCCATCGCTGACATTGATACGCGCCAGTTGACTCGCCTATTACGTGATAAAGGCGCGCAAAACGGTTGTATCATGACTGCCTCTAACGGCGCAACGATTAGCACTGACGACGAACAACAAGCTATTAAACTGGCACAAGAATTTGCTGGTATTGAAGGCATGGACTTGGCAAAAGAATGCTGTACGCCAACGACGTTTGAGTGGACAGCGGGCAGCTGGGATTTGTCAGATACTCTACTCAACCGTGATGTACCCGGTAGCCATGATAGCGGTACAGGCGGCTTCTTTAAGCAGTTAGGTAAACATGTCGACACAACATATAATGTTGTCGCCTACGACTTCGGTAGTAAAACCAACATTCTACGTATGCTGGTCGACCGCGGCTGTCATGTGACGGTCGTGCCAGCACAAACGCCGATCAAAGACGTGCTAGCGATGAATCCAGACGGTATATTCTTATCTAATGGTCCTGGCGATCCTGCGGCTTGTGACTACGCTATCGACGCGGTACGTTACATCATTGAAGAGACAGATATTCCAACCTTTGGTATCTGCTTAGGCCATCAGCTGATCGGTCTTGCCAGCGGTGCAAGCACTATTAAGATGAAAACTGGACATCACGGTGCCAACCATCCGGTGCAGGACCTAGCAGCTGGGACGGTTATGATTACCAGCCAAAACCATGGTTTTGCGATTGATGAAGACACGCTGCCTGACAACGTTAAATCAACGCATCGCTCACTATTTGATGGCACTAACCAAGGGATTGAGCTGACCAATAAGTCTGTCTTTAGCTTTCAAGGTCACCCAGAAGCCAGCCCCGGCCCGCATGATGCTGCGCCACTATTTGATAAATTTGCAGATATGATGGCAGCTGCTAAGACGGCTAAAGCTTAAAGTCTTGACAACCAGTCATTAACCATAAGTAGATGGTCAACTGTCGAACAATAAATATAACGCTTGAAACACTAATAGCGGTTTAAGCGTTATCATACAAAACATGATAAGCCCTATAAAAGTATAGATTCACTAAAATATCATTTAAACGAAGGTAGCCCTAACTATGCCAAAACGTACCGACATAAAAAGCATTCTTATCATTGGCGCAGGCCCTATCGTCATCGGCCAAGCATGTGAGTTTGACTACTCAGGCGCACAGGCGTGTAAAGCACTAAAAGAAGAAGGCTACCGCGTCATCTTGGTCAACTCAAACCCTGCCACCATCATGACTGACCCTGTGATGGCTGATGCAACCTATATCGAGCCGATTACTTGGCAGACGGTCGAGCAAATCATTGCCAAAGAGCGCCCTGACGCTATTTTGCCAACGATGGGCGGACAGACGGCGCTAAACTGCGCCCTAGAATTAGACAAACACGGCGTATTGACCAAATACAATTGTGAGCTGATTGGCGCGACCAAAGACTCGATTGAAATGGCAGAAGACCGCGAACTATTTGACCAAGCCATGAAGCGTATTGGCCTTGAATGTCCGCGCGCTGAGACTGCTGAAACCATGGAAGAAGCCTTTGCGACCCAAGAAAAAATGGGCTATCCGTGTATCATTCGCCCGTCATTTACCATGGGCGGCTCAGGCGGCGGTATCGCCTATAACCGCGATGAGTTTATCGAAATCTGTGAGCGTGGTTTTGATTTATCACCCAACCATCAATTGCTTATCGATGAATCGTTAATCGGTTGGAAAGAATATGAGATGGAAGTGGTTCGTGACAAAAACGACAACTGCATCATCATTTGTGCCATCGAGAACTTTGACCCAATGGGCGTCCATACTGGCGACTCTATCACCGTTGCACCAGCACAAACTTTGACCGATAAAGAATACCAAATCATGCGTAATGCCTCGCTCGCGGTATTGCGTGAAATCGGTGTGGAAACTGGTGGCTCAAACGTGCAGTTCGGTATCAATCCAAATACTGGCCGTATGGTCGTCATCGAAATGAATCCACGTGTATCACGCTCATCGGCACTGGCATCAAAAGCTACTGGCTTCCCGATAGCCAAAATTGCTGCAAAGTTAGCCATTGGTTATACGCTAGATGAGTTGCAAAATGACATCACAGGTGGCAAAACGCCAGCCAGCTTTGAGCCAGCGCTTGATTATGTCGTCACCAAGATACCGAGATTCAACTTCGAAAAATTCCCACAAGCGGACAACATTCTATCGACGCAAATGAAATCGGTCGGTGAAGTGATGGCTATTGGCCGTAACTTTCAAGAATCGATGCAAAAAGCCCTGCGCGGCATGGAGACAGGCACTGACGGTTTTGATGAGCAAATCGATCTGGCAAAAGTAAGTATTGAAAAAGCACGTAGCGAAATCATCAACCGTCTAACCGTCCCAACGCCTGAACGTATTTATTATATTGCCGATGCATTTCGCGTGGGTATGAGTGTCGATGACGTCTTTAATTACACCAAAATTGATCCATGGTTTTTGGTACAAATCGAAGATATCGTCAAGACCGAAGCTCAAGTTAAAACTTTAGGCTTTGGCGGCTTAACTGAACAAAACATGCGCAGCTTTAAGCGCAAAGGCCTATCAGACCTGCGTTTGGCAAAACTTCTCGGCTTGTCGCAAAAACAGCTACGTAAAAAACGTTGGGATTTAGGCGTTTATCCTGTTTATAAGCGTGTCGATACTTGTGCGGCTGAATTTGCCACTAGCACTGCTTACATGTATTCAACTTATGATAGCGAATGCGAAGCCAACCCAACTGATAAGAAAAAAATCATGGTGATCGGCGGCGGTCCTAACCGTATCGGCCAAGGTATCGAATTTGACTATTGCTGTGTACATGCTGCCCTTGCCATGCGCGAAGATGGCTTTGAAACCATCATGGTCAACTGTAACCCAGAAACGGTTTCAACCGATTATGATACCTCAGACCGCCTTTATTTTGAGCCCATCACACTAGAAGATGTACTTGAGATCGTCCGTATCGAAAATCCAGACGGCGTGATTGTACAATTCGGCGGTCAAACCCCATTGAAGCTTGCGCGCGCATTAGAATCTGCTGGCGTAAAAATCATCGGTACCAGTCCTGATGCCATTGACCGCGCTGAAGACCGTGAGCGCTTCCAGCATATGATTCAACAGCTTAACCTAGTCCAGCCATCAAATGCCCTAGCAACCAGTTTAGAAGATGGCTTGGTTAAAGCAAAAGACGTGGGTTACCCACTGGTTGTACGTCCGTCATATGTCCTAGGTGGCCGCGCGATGGAAATCGTTTATAACGAAGACGAGCTAAGACACTACTTGCGCACTGCCGTACAAGCATCAAATGAAGCGCCAGTCCTGTTAGATCGCTTCTTAGATGATGCCATCGAAGTCGATGTGGACTGCGTTTGTGATGGTAATGACGTCGTGATTGGCGGTATCATGCAGCATATCGAGCAGGCTGGTGTGCACTCTGGTGACTCGGCTTGTTCATTGCCACCTTACTCGCTTTCTAATGAGCTATGTGATGTCATGCGCGCGCAAACGGTGGCAATGGCAAAAGAGCTTGGCGTAGTCGGTCTGATGAACGTACAGTTTGCAGTAAAAGGCGACACCGTTTATATCCTTGAGGTCAACCCACGTGCCGCTCGTACCGTGCCGTTTGTCTCTAAGTGTATCGGTACGTCATTGGCGCAAGTGGCAGCGCGCTGTATGGCTGGCACTTCACTTAAGGATCAAGGCTTTACTAAAGAGATTGTCCCTGCATTCTACGCAGTAAAAGAAGCCGTATTCCCATTTGCCAAATTTCCTGGTGTCGACCCAATCTTGAGTCCTGAAATGAAATCAACGGGTGAGGTTATGGGTGTGGGCAAAACCTTTGGTGAAGCGTTCTATAAGGCTATTATCGGTAGTAACGAGCGCTTGCCAGGCCTACCAACCGAAGGCGAAACCAAGACGGTATTTATCTCGGTACGTGATAGCGATAAAGAACAAGTCACCCCTATCGCTCGCCAGTTGGCTGATTTTGGCTTTAACATTGTTGCGACCACTGGTACGCAAAAAATACTGAGCGACGCTGGTATTGAATGTAAGCAAATCAATAAAGTCACCGAAGGCCGTCCACACATTGTTGATGCCTTGAAAAACGGCAAAATTGACCTTATTATTAATACCACCGAAGGCAAGCAGGCGCAGGAAGATTCATTCTCTATTCGCCGTAGTGCGCTACAAGGTAAAGTATTTTATGTCACTACCTTAGGTGCAGCAGATGCCGTCTGTAAATCTTATGCCATTGACTTGCCATTTGATGTGTATAAGTTACAAGACCTGCATGAGCAAGCAAAGGTGGTTGACGCGACTGAATAAATTCAGTAGATTAACTATATTCGTAACCTTAATAGCATAACTTTTTAAAAAGCATAGTAGCTTAACTGCGACTATGCTTTTTATCACGTAAGCTTACTGTAAGATGCTAAATCAATTGTTAGATCATTAAATTTTTAAGATTAAACAGCACAAACATCACCTTTTTTATATTTCACACTCATTGCGATAACACCGACACCATCTCATTATGAGGTGGTGTGATGTTATTGGTTTAAGGAAAAAAACATGCAACGTTACCCTATGACTCCACAAGGACATGCTGCTTTAGAAGCCGAATTAAAACAGCTCAAAAGTGTCGACCGTCCCCGTATTACTGCTTCTATCGCTGAAGCTCGCGAGCACGGCGACTTGAAGGAAAACGCTGAATACCATGCTGCACGAGAGCAGCAAGGATTTTGTGAAGCACGTATTCGCGATATCGAAGCCAAGCTTGGCGGGGCACAAGTCATTGATCCTACTACCTTAAAACAAGAAGGTCGTGTGGTGTTTGGTGTAACTGTTGTCATCGAAAATATGGACACTGAAGAAGAGAAACGTTATAAGATCGTCGGCGATGACGAAGCTGATTTTAAAGCAGGTAAAATCTCTGTCAACTCACCGATTGCTCGTGGCTTGATCGGTAAGTTTGAAGGCGATGAGGCACGCATCGAAACACCAAAAGGTGTGGTTGAATATGAAGTGATGGAAGTTATTTATAACTAGTGCTAATGCTAGTAACGTCAGATACTGGTTTTTAGTTACTGGTTATAATAATCTTTGATAACTGCTTAACGTTTATCAATTACACAATTGTTCTTTATTATTAGAGCTTTTTGAGTGCATAATTGTTAAGACTTATTTTAGTAGGACTTGTAAAAATCAACAGCTAGGCAGTTATATTGTCGGTTGTTGTTTTTCCCTTGCCCTTGTGAGCTGACATACTCCCTATCGTCAGCTTACAAGGGTTTTTACATCTTTGTCACTTATATTTGTCACTTATATTAGTTTGACTTATTATTCATTGAAAGGACTCACGTTATGATAGCTAGCCTTGTCGCCACAAACAGATGTAATAACACCAAACCGATATATATCAGCATTGCTCTTGTTAGCTTTTTGCTCGCTACTTCTACTGCGAACGCTGCACCCGAGGTGGCTATTAGCCATCCTGACAATGGCACTACTACCGTAGTTGAACATTATACCGATGGTAAAATAGCTACTATTACTGCGACACCGCATGGTATTACTATGCAAGATGGCATACCATTTTCGACCACTAATATCTCTACGATACCACGTTATACTATTCAGCAAGGGACCATCAATTCTGGCAATAAGCGTCAAAGTACGACGACCATCACTACTGTGCCAGTGAATACCATACCAGTGACCAAACAAGTGACTCAAGCAGGTGTCCTGACGACTCCTGTAAATACGATAGCACAAGTATTGCCCATCACTCATAATAATGAGATACCTGTTATCGCTCAGACAACCATCACTCAGTCAGCTAATGATCAGATTGTTATTGGTCAACCTGCTAGCAATCAATTGTTAACGACGACTTTAGATAATTTACAGTTAACCCCAACGTTTACTACACCTGGCATCGTTGATGCCAAAACCAAAATTATGAAAATTTTAAAAA
>NZ_LNUO01000176.1:0-3573 GCF_001462175.1 Psychrobacter sp. ENNN9_III | reverse complement strand
AGTCTCCTTAATGTAGGGGACTGGGCTTATTTGTGGGTGGTTGTTTTTGGGCGTAGGAGCTTATTCTGCTTTTTTGCTTGTAGTTGATACAACGTTATGCTTTAAATTTAACTAGAAAATTAAAATGACAGTGCAATTTGTTAGTTCATTCTGCCATGACTTTCTCCCATCTATACTGACAATAACTGCATTTGCCTGTGTTATACTGATCTTCTAAGTCTAGAGGAGCCTCACACACTTCACATTTAGTGTATTCCATCTCATAGTCGCATGCCACACAACATCCTTCTTCATAAATGAAAGTATTTTTCCAGCACTCATGGCATGAACCATAAGGAGAGTTACCGCCATCCATTATATTTTTAATTGTCTCTCCAGCCAAAGAATCATCGATACATTGTTCGACCACATCATAAAAGCTAAAGTCCTCCCCACATGACTTACAATGCAAGTCAATCATTGGATAAACATCATCACTATGCGGAGCTTGTATCAATGAAGAGTGGCATTGATTGCAACGAAGATTTTTAAGAGCTATTTCAACTGAATGATATTTCCAATCAACTGTATCAAGACTTGCTTTACAAGCTTGTTCTTCTGCCGAATAAACCTCGCTTACCTCAAGCAAAGTTGCCCAGCAATCATCGCCCAGAATTTCTTGAGGATCTTCTTGCAAATGCTCTGATAGGAAGTCTCTAATCAGCAAAAAGGACTTGGCTATAATTTCTCTGATAGCATCAGGAGATTTAGATGTATAATAATGCTCTAAATCGTTTCTTATTCTACTGATTTTATCAAACCTATCCCAATCTACTGTTGTAATGTTTAAATTTTTGAACCTTTCTTTTATGGACTGAACATCAACTGTCTTATTACCTTTGCCTTCAAAAGTTATCTCACCTTTCGTATTTTGCACAGGCCTAATATTCTGCTTTATTAGTAACTCTTTATTGTCATTAGGAGACAACTGACAGAGTTTTTCTTTGTATAGTAATAAAATCCCAGCCGCAATATTTCTGACAGCGGAAACACTGCGCCTATCATCATCACTCTCAAAATCCTCAACCCCAATTTGTATTGAATCGATTGCATTTTGCAAAATGCTCATTACGTCTCCTGAATTTAATAATTGCTTTGTATACAACTAACATGTGATGAAGTTGGTATGGCTTTATAAGTCTATCTCTAGAATCGCTGATCCGCATTTACTCACCCTTTTTCAGTAAGCAATTTAATTCCCAAACCAATAAACACCGCGCCGCTGATCTTATTCAGGATAGTCTCAATCGCTGGGTTTTCGCGTAACTTTTTACTAAATTTTGACGCCAGTAGTGCCAAGCATAAGCACCATATGAAACCAGTAATAGCAAAACTCAAACCCAAAATCAGAAATGATAATGCGCTATAAGTATAGTTAGCATCAATAAACTGCGGAAAAAAGGCCAGGAAGAATAGCGCGACTTTTGGATTAAAGGTATTGGTTAAGACGCCTTGCTGATATATTTTGCCGTAATCAAGTCGCTTTGCTGGCGCGGCCTTGTTATTAATGGGTAAGCCTTTTGCTATGACAGAGTCCGTCTTTTGCGTGAGCATCTTGACCCCTAAGTAGCATAAGTAGGTGGCACCAATATATTTAACAATAGTAAATGCTAGTGGAGAGTTGGCTAAAATGATTGATAGTCCTAATGCCGCCAATACCGTGTGCACTAGTATTCCAGTGACAATGCCCAGTACAGAATAGAAACCAGCTTTGTTCCCTTGTGAGACGCTGCGAGTGATGATATACATGCTATCTGTGCCAGGTGTCAGGTTCAACAAAATAGCCGCTAAAATAAACCCTAGATAATTCTCGATACCGAACATCGCAATCACTTCCCTTTGATGGTTCTAAAAATTCATACGTCCTAGAGCATTTTTATATTGTATAAAATACTTATGGGGTAGATAGTAGCGAGCATTGGATAGGTTGGCAATAGCGCGAGTAATTATAAAGTATTGCGAATAAAACTAAAAAGTGTTTTAGAAATGATAGCCATAAAACAAGCCCAATCATCGTATGTGATTGGGCTTATTATGGGTAAGTACTATTGACTAATAATCAGTTTTACTAGATCTATAATCTAACATGCTCTTATCTAACGTTGTCACCCCAAGTAACAATAGGCTTATCTAAACGGTGCTTAGTAGCAGCACTTTTGGCACCCATAGTAGCAGCGATGAAAGTTAAGATAGTGCTGATTAACCAAAATAGACCACTATACAAGGCAGCTTTACGAGCAACGTCTTCAGCTTGTTGTAGATTTTGATCAACGGTTTGTTGGGCTTGCGCGATATATTGCTCAGTTTGTGTTTTATACTCATTAAATGACTGTACTACTTCTGAACGTACTTCAGTCGCTTGCGCTTCGCTCAATCCTTCTTGCTGTAAGCGGTTGATCAACTCAGGACCTTTTAATGTCTGTTCGATAGATGCCATGCGTTGTTTTGCATACTCATCAATATTACGCCATGTATCAATACTCGTGAAGTCCATATCAGTAACATCACTTTTGGTTTCGTTAATCATCTCATCCAATACATTAGTCGTCGCTTGGATTTGTTGATCGTTTAAGTTTTGAGTATTTTTGGCTACCATAGCACTGATATCAGCTTTGCTGATGTTACCAGATACTGTTTGATAAACTTCTTGCGCTTTTTGCTGAACCTGCGTAACAGTACTATCAGGTGCAGCGATGGCTGCTGTACTTGCCGCTGATGTACCAGCTGCTGCTACACCACCTGCAGTTTTTGCTACTGTACTAACAGTACCACCAACAGCATTACCAGCCGTCGCTAGGATACCAGTTGCACTACTAAAAGTGAAAAACGTGGTTACCAATACAATTAAAGCAGCAGTCAACATACCAGTCAACGTAGCGTCTTTTTGATCGACATCTGTACCATCACCGAATAAGGCTTCGGGTGCAGAGTATTTGATAGCAAAATAGCCTGCAACATAAGCACTGACTAAAGCAGTAATAGCAGCATAAATACCAGCAGCAATACTAGTACCTTTTAGGTCAAACGGTATAAATGAGCTTAGGATTAAAGCGATGGCAATCATCGCCATGACTACGAGCAGTCCCATAATAAGACCTGCTAGCACGCCGCGCCATGAAGGGCGACGTTGAGGCGTATAGGTAGGTAACATAACAATTCCTTATCACATGTTGTTTAAACGCTAATTTGCATATCATTATTATTGATTTCTATAAAGAAGCTTGTAAAAGTCTTCATTAAGTACAAGGCAATCATAATTAATAGATGAATATATTCATAATAGCGTTAAGTAGAGAAACACTGACTTTGTGTATAAGGGTGTTAATTTGTGTCACCAAATCCGCTAAGTGTAAACTTGTGTGGCTTTGTCGTTATTAGAATTAAACTATTGATTGTAAAGTAAATATTTTATATTTTTAGACTCTTTTATATGTATAACTGGAAGGGGTTTTGAGACTAGGTATAAGTCTGCGTCTTTATACATGTGTTTTGAGCAGACATAAAAAAAGCCCATTCACAACGAATTGTGAATGG
>NZ_LNUO01000175.1:0-28164 GCF_001462175.1 Psychrobacter sp. ENNN9_III | reverse complement strand
ATGTTTTAGCACAAGGTCGCTAAAACTATACCGTAATTAAGCAGTTAAGATACCTTTAATAATATCAAGACCTTCTTGTAGTACCTCATCTTCGACAGTTAACGGTACCATGATACGAATGGCGTTACCATGCATACCACAAGACGCTAATAGTAGTCCTTGTTCAAAAGCTTTTGCTTTTAGGTTAGCTGTTGCATCCGTATCAGGCTTGCCATCACTATCGATCAACTCAAACGCTAGCATCGCGCCTTTATAGCGGATATGACCGATACTGCTTAGATTCAAGTCTTTTAGGAAATTTGCGATTTTATCGCCAATCTCAACACTACGCTCAAGTAGATTTTCTTCTTCGATGACCTCTATCACTGCCAAAGCAGCTACGCAAGCAAGCGGGTTACCAGAATACGTACCGCCCAAGCCGCCTACTTGCGGCGCATCCATGATATCGGCACGGCCAATCACAGCAGAGATAGGATAGCCACCGGCTAAGCTCTTCGCGCTAGTCATTAAGTCAGGCTCGACACCTAGCTGCTCGCACGCGAATAAAGTGCCCGTGCGCGCAAAACCGCACTGTACTTCATCAAAGATAAGAACAATGCCATGCTCATCACAAATCTCGCGCAGTGCTTTGGCAAACGATGGCGTCACTTGGTGAAAACCGCCCTCGCCTTGTACTGGCTCGATAATCATCGCTGCCACTTCGCTAGGATCGATATCCGCTTGGAAAATCATCTCAAGGCTATGCAGCGCTTGTGCTTCGGTGACGTTCAGCTCTTCTGCTGGAAACAACGCATGAAACACAGGGCCTGGCATCGGGCCAAAGCTCTTTTTGTATGGTAGGACTTTACCCGTCAAGCTCATACACATGGATGTGCGGCCATGCCAGCCACCGACAAAAGAGATGATACCCGGGCGTCCTGTTTTGGAACGAGCAATCTTGACGCAGTTTTCGACCGCTTCTGCACCAGTGGTTAAAAACAAGGCCTTTTTATCACCGCTGATAGGCGCCTTCTCACATAGCTTTTCGGCAAGATCAACATAACACTCGTAGTTCATTATCTGCGCGGCTGTATGCGTAAACTTGTCTAGTTGCTCATGGACACGCTGGGTGATTTTTGGATGGCTGTGACCAGTATTGAGTACTGAGATACCGCCTACAAAATCGATATAACGATTACCTTCAACGTCCCAAACTTCAGAATTTTTTGCTTTTTCTGCAAAAACAGGAAACGCAATACCAAGCCCTTTTGGCAACACAGCTTTACGACGCTCAAACAATGATTGATTGGTAGTAGTCATAGGAATGTCCTTTTCTTTATTTTTAACATAAGTGCCAGTTATTAAGTGGCGGTTCTTGAGTAACGATCTATCTAATAAATACTAGATACCAGAATGTATTAATTTTAATTAATACTAAAAAACTTTAAAACGTCGACCCTCAGCTTAAAATTAATCGGTAAATTATTTAAAAAGCTGAGGGTCAAAAACTAACTATCGAAAACTAAATACGCTAGACAAACTATTAACTGATATCAGAACACCAATACTTGGTCACAACATATTCTTCGATACCGTATTTAGAACCTTCACGGCCGAATCCTGACTGCTTCACGCCGCCAAATGGAGCTACTTCTGTAGAGATAAGTCCCGTATTATGACCGATGATACCGTACTCAAGACCTTCCGAGACGCGCCATGAGCGAGCATAATCTCCGCTATAGAAGTAAGCGGCCAATCCGTAAATCGTATCGTTAGCTCTACGAATCACTTCTTCTTCGTCGTTAAAGGTAAATATGGTAGCGATAGGACCAAAAATCTCTTCATGAGCAATGTCCATGTCACTATCAATATCGGTGATGACTGTTGGGTTATAGGTTAGTTCTGATGCGCTATTGGTGCTACCACCAGCAATTAGTGTCGCGCCTTTATCCAATGCATCTTTGAGTAGTGCTTGTACCTTATCTAGCGCTTTTTTGTTGATCAAAGGACCGATATCCACGCCTTCCTCTAAGCCGTTACCAACGTTTAGTTCAGCTACTTTTTTGACAAACACATCCAAAAACTCATCTTTGATGCTGTCTTGGACATACACACGGTTGGCGCACACACAGGTTTGACCAGCGTTACGATATTTAGAAGCAATCAAGCCTTCGGCTGCTTTTTCAAGATCTGCGTCATCAAAAACGATAAATGGAGCATTGCCACCCAGCTCTAATGACAGCTTTTTGATAGTTGGGGCACACTGAGCCATCAAAGTACGACCCACTTCCGTAGAACCTGTGAATGATAACTTATGAATACGAGTATCGCCTGTGAGAATGTCACCGATCGTTGATGATTTACCAGTAACGACTTGAATGACACCAGCTGGAATACCAGCCTGCTCTGCTAACGCACCTAAGGCTAGCGCAGAAAATGGGGTTTCAGTGGCAGGTTTGATAATCATCGTACAGCCTGCCGCTAATGCAGGCGCAGCTTTTCGAGTAATCATCGCTGCTGGAAAGTTCCAAGGTGTAATGGCTGCACAAACACCCACTGGCTGCTTAAGAACGACGTGACGCAGTTGGGATTGATTGGCAGGAATCACATCGCCATAAACGCGTTTGCCTTCTTCGGCAAACCAGCGAATAAAGCTATTGGCATAACCAATCTCACCGCGCGACTCGGTCAAAGGCTTGCCTTGTTCTGCGGTCATAATGATTGCAAGATCTTCTTTATTTGCATCAATGAGATCTGCCCATTTTTGTAATAATTCTGCACGTTCTTTTGGGGTTTTTGCAGCCCATGCTGTTTGTACGTCGTGCGCATAGGCGACAGCGTCATTGACGTCTTCAGTGGTAAGACTTGGAATAGTGCCAATGACGTCACCACCGAAAGGGTTGCTTACTTCAAGAGTGGCTTCATCACTAGCAGCATGCCATCCATCCTTGATCAAGCAGTGTTGCTTAAGCAGTTCTGGGTTTGACAACTGTAGAGTAGATTGTGACCGTTGTGACATTGTGACGCTCCTTGTCGATTGGACTAATGGCATATTATAAAGGTAGATAAAACGGCTATTAGTAGCTTTAATAATGAGATCGTTTTGATACGACTCTACATAAATAATTATTGATAACTGTTATAATGTTCAATATACTGAACATAGATTCTATATATGAGACATCATTATAAGAATGATGGGATCCATTTTGCAACCTTTATTCTCATTTTCATGACTATTTAACGCTTTATTTTTATTGTTTTTAATTTTACTCACCTTTATAGGCCACTTATGAGCTCAACTGCTGTTCCTGCATTAGACAAAACTTTTCAGATTCTAGATTTGATTACGGCAAGCGCTCAGCCTTTGACAGCCGCTCATATTGCTAAAGAATTAGAACTTCCTCGTAGCTCAACTCATAATATTTTGCAAAGCCTGCTTACCAAACATGTGATTTATAAAGACACTGAAAACCGTTTTCATTTAGGCTCTTATTTGATGTACTGGGCAGGTAAATATGAGCAGCAACAAGGTGTGATCCAGCTATTTAAAGATTTAATCGTACAGTATCCTGCCCTACTACAGCATACCGTCACGCTATCTAAACTGGACTTAGGAGAAGTGGTATTTTTGGCCTGTCATGAAGCCCCAGCGCCGCTCGGTTTTACCTTCCGTGCTGGGGTACGTGTGCCTGCCGTATTTTCGGCGACGGGCAAAGCCATGCTCTCAACCTTACCTATAGATACTATAGAAACAATATATGAGGGGCAATTTCCTAAACCACTAACCCCAAATGGCGTCGACAACTTTGTCAGCTTTGCCGATGAGATGGCCGCTATTCATGACAGCCGTATTTCATTAGATGATGGACAGCTACGCGAGGGTATGTATTGCTTAGGTACTTATATCCGTAATGCCTCTGGTCACGCAGTCGCTGGCATGGCTGTCAGCTTTTTGCAAATTGAATATGAAGCCAAACGCGCTGAGGTTAGCGCTGTTTTGATCGAGCTTGCCAAACAGATAGAGCAGCGCTTAGGTTTTATACCTTCACGCTCAGCCTAACTTTGTCGTCCATTTTAACTAAACAATACCGTCTGCTTTAAGTTTGGCTATCGTCTCACTATCATAACCAAGTTCTGCAAGCGTGCTATCGGTATGCTCGCTTAGTCGCGGCGGCGGTGTACGATAAGTTACCGGAGAAGCTGATAACTTAATAGGACTACCAAGCGCTCTTACCGGACTGCCTTGCGCGGCAAAATCAACTATCATCTCACGTGCTTGCGCTTGCGGCATGGCTAAAGCTTCAGCGATGTTATGGATGGCACCGCACGGAATACCCGCCTGCTCTAATGCCTCTAACCAATATACACGCGGATGCTCGGCAAACTTCTTGGCCAGCGCATTGCATAGCAGCTCACGCTCTGCTACTCGGGCAGGATTGGTCATAAAACGGCTATCGGTATGCCAATCTACGCCTAGTACATCACAAAGTTTGGCAAACTGACTGTCATTACCGCATGCTAATATAAAATGCTCTTCACCTTGACCTGCAAACACTTGATAAGGCACGATGTTAGGATGCTGGTTACCCAGTCTTGGCGGCACTTTTTCTGATGCCAAATGGTTCATACCGACGTTCGCCAGCATTGCCAGCGCACTGTCTAGCAAAGCCACATCAACATGTTGACCAAGGCCAGTATGTTGACGCGCTAATAGTGCTGCTTGAATACCGATGGTCAACTGCAAGCCTGCAAATAAATCGACGACCGCAACGCCGACCTTGTGTGGTTCACCATCGCTAGGACCGGTAATACTCATCAGCCCCGACAAGCCTTGAATAATATAATCATAACCAGGGCGCTTAGCATCCGGTCCTGTCTGACCAAATCCTGTCAATGACGCATAAATCAAGCGCGGATTGTCTTGTTTTAGGCTCTCATAGTCTAAACCATATTTTTTGAGACCTCCGACCTTAAAGTTCTCTACCACAATGTCACTATCAGCGATAAGCTGCTTAATAATAGTCTGTCCTTCTGGCGTAGTGATATCGACAGTGAGCGATTTTTTATTACGGTTAATAGTTGCGTAATAAGCAGAAGTATCATCGCTAAACTTGGGCGGTGCCCAATGACGCGTTTCATCACCGATACCGGGACGTTCAACTTTGATGACTTCTGCGCCAAGATCAGCGAGCACTTGTGTAGAAGATGGTCCGGCCAATACTCTTGATAAGTCGAGCACCTTGATGCCGTGTAATGCGCCTTTTGGAGTGTCACTATTACTTAATTGTGCATTAGAAGGTTGCGATGTTGTATTCATGATATTCCCTTACCTTTTTAGAAGCATTTAGATATTTATCATTCTAAGTGCTGATATATCTTGGCACTTTGTTATTCTAGCTTATAAAAAAACGCACGCTAATGTTAAGCGCTGTGTTAAAGGCTAAACAGTAACGTACGTTAGTCGTTAAACATCTATACTGGGTGATAATTTAATCAAACATTCTTAAATGTTTTAGATTAATAAAATGCTTGAATACCCGTTTGAGCGCGTCCTAGGATAAGAGCATGGATATCATGCGTACCTTCATAAGTATTTACTGCTTCTAGGTTCATAACGTGGCGAATAATATGGAACTCATCAGAGATACCGTTACCGCCATGCATATCACGAGCAACACGAGCGATGTCTAATGCCTTGCCGCAGTTGTTACGCTTAATGAGCGATATCATCTCAGGCGCTGCATTATGCTCATCCATCAAACGACCGACTCGTAACGCTGCTTGCAAGCCAAGGGCAATCTCAGTTTGCATATTAGCAAGTTTTAGTTGCACCAACTGCGTCGCGGCTAATGGACGGCCAAACTGTTTACGATCAAGCGTGTACTGGCGCGCGCCTTTCCAGCAAAATTCAGCTGCGCCCATAGCGCCCCATGCGATACCGTAACGGGCTTTATTTAAGCAGCCAAAAGGTCCTTTGAGTCCGCGAATGTCTGGGAAAGCATTGGCTTCTGGAACAAAGACTTTGTCCATGACAATCTCGCCAGTCACTGAAGCGCGTAGTGAAAACTTACCTTCAATCTTCGGTGCAGATAGACCTTTCATACCTTTATCTAAGATAAAACCACGAATCTTGCCTTCATCATCTTTTGCCCAAACGACGAACACATCAGCAATAGGACTATTGGTAATCCACATCTTATTGCCAGTTAGCTCATAACCGCCATCCACAGCACGCGCACGAGTTGACATAGAGGCAGGGTCTGATCCTGAATCAGGCTCGGTTAGACCAAAGCAGCCGACATACTCGCCAGAAGCCAGTTTTGGTAGATACTTCTCTCTTTGCTCTTCAGTACCATACTCATAGATAGGATGCATCACTAAGCTTGACTGCACACTCATCGCTGAACGATAACCTGAATCTACTGCTTCAACTTCTTTGGCAATAAGACCATAAGCCACACTTGACAAACCAGCACAGCCATAGCCTTCGATAGTCACCCCAAGCAGGCCCATTTCACCCATTTGACGCATGATATTACGATCAAAATTTTCGTTACGATTGGCCTCTAAAATACCAGGCATCAACTCTTTTTGAAAAAACTGATGCGAGCTATCATTGACCATACGCTCTTCATCAGTAAGCTGATCACGCAGTAAAAAAGGATCTTCCCAATCAAAACTTGGGCTGGCATTCGTTCGTAGGTTGGTAGGTGCTGACATGTCGTACTCCTTTACTTAAGACGGCTTGTAAAAAACAGTTCATTAGCTTTTTATCAAAGCTATTTATATGATCAGTTAAGTGACAAGCAAATTTTGTTTGACAACTTAGTTCCACTATGCGAAACTAAGTTTCATAATGTAAAACTATTTAAGCAAAATTTATCCCTCTTGTAAACCCTTTTGAATATATATGGTCAAAAAATGACAAAAAACCTGCCAAAACCTACGCTTTTATTAGAAAGGATGAATAATGCCCTTATTCAAAGCAAAGAGGAAGAAGACAGGCAGTTTGTCACAGCGCTTGGTCGTGGTTTGTCTTTACTTGCTGCCTTTGAACATCAAGACCAGTTAAGTCATCAGCAATTATGTCAGATGACAGCACTACCAAAAGCGACCATTACTCGGTTAATTTACACTCTAACCACGCTTGGGTTTTTGCGTATTACCGCACATGGTCAGTATGAGTTGGGTAGTAGCGCGGTACGACTGAGCGCGGCGGCATGGAGTCGTCATGATGCAGTGGCGTTTGCTGAACCTCTGCTACGTCAATTTGCAACACAAAACGAAGTGTCAGTGAACCTAGCCACAGAAATTGAAGGCGAAATGCGTTATCTCGCCTGTTGCCGTAGCCCCGCTCGCCTATCGGTCAACTTACAAGTTGGCTCGGCCGTCCCAGTAGCACGGACAGCCATTGGACGTGCCTTTTATGCAGCAAGCTTACCGACCAGACAAGCACTTATTCGCTCTCATCTACAAGATAGCTTATCCACCACAGATTACAGCCATGCGCAAACAGCATTAGATCAGTCAGCAGAATATTATCAACAGCATGGTCATACACTGTCTGATGGTGAGTACTCTCCTGATATTTTAGCGGTTGCGGTTGGGGTTTTTGATGTAGCCACCGGTCTTTATGAATATTCGTTGAATGCCAGCGTGCCGCGCGCTAACTGGAAAAGCGATGACTATGCGGCTATAATTGTGCCCAAATTGCAGGCCTTGGCTGAGAGTATTGGGAGTGGAGGTTAAGAGTCTTACTGACCAAGCGTCAAAGCATATTGAGAGAAAATACCTCTAAGGAGTTGTTACTCAATGACACCGTTGTAGTGTTATCATAAGTGTATGATATACCCGTCGAATTTATACCTATTATTGATCAAAACGTCAGTCTGGCTTTCTTGTTTATAAAAGATTTATAAAAGACTGCTGTGTGGTCATATATCAACTTATTATCGCCTTTTTAATCTTTACGTATCACTGTTGAGCCTTGCTATGCCCCAATCTCGTACCAATCTAAATCCTGAACCCAAGACCAGCTCTCCTTATTTGGTTGGTTTACTGCTGCGCTATAGCACTTTTGGTGCCGCTATTTTAATTTTTTTTGGCAGGACTATTATTAGTCAATTGGTGGCTGATTGTTATTGGCGGGTTGGCAGTAGGTCTAG
Organism: Psychrobacter sp. ENNN9_III; assembly: GCF_001462175.1. Taxonomy (NCBI): domain Bacteria; kingdom Pseudomonadati; phylum Pseudomonadota; class Gammaproteobacteria; order Moraxellales; family Moraxellaceae; genus Psychrobacter; species Psychrobacter sp. ENNN9_III. The sequence goes on along the minus strand of NZ_LNUO01000175.1, from coordinate 20,017 downwards.
GTATTTACGACCTTATTCAATCCAAGCATTCTATCTTAAACAACTATCCTGTCGCAGGTCATATCCGTTATGTACTCGAGGACTTCCGCCCTGAGATTCGACAGTATCTGTTAGAAAATGATAAAGAACAAGTACCGTTTTCGCGTCAGCAGCGCGCCCTTGTGTATCAGCGTGCCAAAAATGTCAGCGATACCAATGCTTTTGGTACATTAGATAACTTATACACGCATGGCAAAGAATGGTTTTTACAGTCGGCAGTCAGCCAGCCCTTAGAGAATAAAGACTTTCGTATCATGGTCGGTGGTGAGCGTTGTCAGCAGCCGCATGATATGTCGGTATTTAATATCTCAGCGATGAGCTTTGGAAGTTTGTCTGCCAATGCCATTATGGCGCTCAATCAGGGTGCTAAGATGGGCGGCTTTACTCATGATACGGGCGAAGGTGCGATTAGCCCGTATCACCGTAAATTCGGCGGTGATTTAATTTGGGAGCTTGGTACGGGTTATTTTGGTTGCCGTGATGAAAATGGCAACTTTGATCCACAGTCCTTTGCCGAAAAAGCAGTCGACCCACAAGTAAAAATGATTGAAATTAAACTTTCACAAGGCGCAAAACCTGGCAAAGGCGGCGTACTACCAGCAGAAAAAATCACCCAAGAGATTGCAGATACTCGTCAGGTCGCTACTGGTCAAGACTGCGTATCACCCTCTTCTCATACCGCTTTTAGTACCCCGCGTGAGCTGGTCGCGTTTTGGCAGCAATTACGTGAGTTATCAGGCGGCAAGCCCGTCGGCTTTAAGCTGTGTATTGGTCAGCCTTGGCAATTTATGGCAATCGTCAAAGCCATGATGGAGACTGACAATTACCCTGATTTTATCGTCATTGATGGTGCTGAAGGCGGTACGGGGGCGGCGCCTGTTGAGTTTATGGACAATGTCGGTATGCCAATGGTTGAAGGGTTTTTGTTGGTACATAATACTTTGGTTGGTGCAAGTATCCGTGACAAGGTTAAGCTTGGCGTTAGTGGTAAGATTGTCTCAGGCTTTGATATTGCTCGAATGATTGCTTTGGGCGCTGACTGGTGTAACTCAGCACGTGGCTTTATGTTCGCCGTCGGCTGTATTCAGTCGCGCTCCTGTCATACTAACACTTGCCCTGTAGGCGTAGCGACCCAAGACCCGTATCGTCAAAAAGCGCTGGATGTACCGAGCAAAGCCGAGCGCGTTGCAAGCTTTCATAAGAATACGCTCAAATCGCTTGCCAGCATCGTCGGTGCCGTCGGTCTGCAACATCCAAGCCAATTGCAGCCTTACCATATTGCACGCCGCCTTGATGATGGGCAAATTAAGCTGCTATCGAAGTACTTTTACTTCACGGATAAAGGTGCTTTACTCGATCACAGCGCCCGAGCAGACGTATTCAATCAGATGTGGGTAATGGCCAATCCTGATAGCTTTTTAGCCAACAACGATGCACTGATTGCTTATAACAAAGACTCGCGTGATAAAGGTAAAGAAACCAGCGCGCCTACAGAAGAAACTGTTGATAACTCAGAATATGATGAAGTCGATGGCGGTCAGCTAATTGGTAATGTAAACAATACCTTTCGCGACGTTCCAACTATAAACAATACCTTTCGCGACGTTCCAACTACTGACCATTAAAAATTAGCTAAATAGTGTTCAGCAGTAAAAATTTATAAATAATATCCGTATTTCAAAAGTTAAGTAACTGATGCCAAATTTTGTTTTTGCCTTACCGTTGCCATTCACATTTGCACTACTCGCGTTAAGCATCAGTGCTTGTCAACCGATAGACGCTGACAAATCTAATACTAGTACGCAGAGTTGGGTGTGCCAGTCGCAAGAGTTACCCTTTACTTATAGCGCCTGTAGCATCAAGACTGAGGCATTAAATAGCGAACGCTACTCTCTACAGTTGTTTTGGCAACCCTCTAATGACTCAAAACCGCTGCTCACTTTTGCCAATTTAGTGGATACACTGCCAAAATCACAGCATTTAGTTTTTGCTATGAACGCTGGTATGTACAACGAGCGTTACGCGCCGATTGGTTACACAGTCATTGAAGGTGATGAGATTCGCGCCTTAAACTTAAATGAGGGCGGCGGTAATTTTCATTTATTACCCAATGGGGTTATGTGGTGGGATACCTCTGGCCAAGTGCAAATTAATGAAAGTAATGCTTTAGCTGAACAGCTGAGCAGTAGGGATGCAAAGCCTTGGTACGCCACGCAATCAGGGCCAATGCTAGTTATCAACGATAAGATACATCCGCAGTTTAATCCTGATAGCACCTCAAGTAAGTTTCGTAACGGAGCCGGCGTTTGTAGTGATGGCAGCATACAATTTGTCAATAGCGATGAGCCTGTGACGTTTTATCAGTTTGCATCCTTATTTAAGGATAACTTAAACTGTCCGAATGCGCTATTTTTAGATGGCGGTATTGCGTCAGCACTATATGCGCCTAGTATCGATAAACATGACAAAAAAGAGATGGGTGTGATGATTGGGGTCACTGAAACACAAGAAAATTAGCTCATCTATACGCCCGCTAACAGCTAAATTTTGCTACAATAGCGCCAATTTTTGTTCCACAATATATTAAATGATTGAGAGATTACTATGGGTTTTAACTGCGGCATCGTCGGCTTACCAAACGTAGGCAAGTCCACTTTATTCAATGCCTTAACCAAAGCGGGAATTGCCGCTGAAAACTTCCCGTTTTGTACCAAAGATCCCAACACTGGTATCGTACCGGTACCAGATCCACGCCTAAAAAAGCTGGCTGATATTGTCAATCCTGAGCGCGTATTACCAACGACGATGGAATTCGTCGATATCGCAGGTTTGGTCGCTGGCGCCTCAAAAGGTGAAGGTATGGGTAACCAGTTTTTGGCCAATATCCGTGAGACTGACGCGATCGCTCACGTAGTGCGCTGCTTTGATGATGACAATGTCGTACACGTCGATGGCCGCGTCAGCCCTATTGACGATATCGAAACCATCAACACTGAACTGGCCCTTGCTGATCTTGAAGCTGTTGAGCGCGCAGTATTTAACCTAACCAAAAAAGCCAAGGGCGGTGATAAAGACGCTGGAGCCATGCTTGATGTGTTCAAAAAGATTGAGCCGTTACTAGCAGAAGGCAAAGCGGCGCGCGCAGCAGGATTAGATAGCGATGAGAAAAAACTGATCAGAAGTTACGGTCTGATTACCTTAAAGCCTACCATGTATATTGCTAACGTGTCTGAGGATGGTTTTGAAAACAACCCTTATCTCGATGCTGTACGCGACTACGCCACGGGTGAAGACTCTATCGTAATCGCCTTATGCAACCAAATCGAATCTGAAATCGCGCAACTGGATGAAGATGACAAAAAAGATTTCTTAGAAGATATGGGCATGGAAGAGGCAGGTTTGGATCAAGTGATTCGCGGTGGTTATGACTTACTCGATATGCAGACTTACTTTACCGCTGGCGTGAAAGAAGTGCGTGCTTGGACTGTCGCTATTGGTGCAACAGCGCCGCAAGCGGCGGGCGTGATTCATACTGATTTTGAGCGTGGTTTTATCCGCGCTGAGGTCATCGCTTATGATGATTTTATCGAATATAACGGCGAAAAAGGGGCTGCTGCCGCTGGTAAATCACGCCTAGAAGGCAAAACCTACATTGTACAAGATGGCGACGTAATGCATTTCCGCTTTAACGTCTAAGTATCCCAACAGTATAAGCATTTTGCCTGCTTTCTGACTTACACAGTCTTAGCATAGTACAACCAAAAGTCAGCCTTCGCGCTGGCTTTTTTTATTATACTGATTTAACGGATGTCAAAATACATCGCATATTTTTATAAAGCACATCTCAAAAGACGATAATGTTAATGACAATAATAATGGAATATAAACTATGGTTGTTCATTTTAATAAGCTTACCACCCCAGCCGATCATTGGGCACGATTATTCACCGCACAGCGATTAGGTAGTGTAAAACCAGCCCCTGTCCAAGACAGTGCTCGCTCCTCCTTTCATAAAGACTATGATCGCTTAGTGTTCTCACATTCTTTTCGTCAGCTGAATCAAAAAACTCAAGTCCACCCATTAACCAATCAGCTAGGCATTCATACGCGCCTGACTCACTCTTTAGAAGTGTCTTGTATTGGGCGCTCGTTAGGAATCATGGCAGCAGAAAAGCTTCATGATAAATTAGGCAATGGCTTGCCTGCAGGTGTCACGCCAGCAGATGTAGGCGTCATCGTGCAAGCTGCCTGTCTTGCTCATGATATTGGCAATCCACCTTTTGGCCATGCTGGTGAGTACGCCATTCGTGATTGGTTTATGCACCCTGATCGCCAAACCATCTTGCAAAATATCAGCAACGACGAGCGTCTTGATCTGTTTGCCTATGAAGGCAATGCACAAGGGTTTCGCCTATTGGTGCGTAATGAGCATCATCCTGACCTAGGCGGTATGCGCCTAACCTGCGCGACTTTGGGCGCATTTATGAAATACCCATGGCTAGCAACGCATAGCAATCCTATAAATAGCACTCTAATAAACAGCAACCAGCATCAAAACACTTATCAAAACCACCCTATCCCTAAAATACAAAAATTTGGCTGCTTTTATAGTGAGGCTGTACAGTTAGAACAATTGGCGGACTGTTTGCAATTGCCACGCTCAGAGCAACACGCTGGCTTTGCTCGTCATCCACTGGCTTACTTGTTAGAGGCTGCAGACGATATCTGCTATGCGCTTATAGATCTAGAGGATGGAATCAATTTAAATATGCTCACCCATCATGAGGTGGCGACGATATTTTATGAGTTGATTGGCGAGCGTCCTAGTAGTATTGATTTACCTGCCCATCTCTCTGTCCGACAGAGCCTAGCCTCACTGCGAGCACGTGCAATGATGCGCTTGGTCAACACTGTGACCGATGCTTTTGTGGTAAATAGCGATAGGTTGCTAGCTGGAACCCTCAATGGCAGTCTATTTGCGCATTGTGATGCAAGTGTGCAAAATGGTATCAATCAAGCCAAGCAGTTAGCGCGCGAACGGATATTTAATCATCCAAGTAAAGTTCGCATGGAGCTTATGGCGAACCAGTGCTTGCATCGTCTACTTGATTCATTTATGCCATTGGCATGGACAGCACATACAAGCGCGTCGAAACCTTTTGAGCAGCAACGCCTATTAAGCTTGTTACAGCCCCATCTTGATGAAAACAGACGCATACTGACAGATGATATTTATCATAATATTCTAAATATTTTAGATTTTATTACTGGTATGAATGATCATGAAGCTTATAGGTTGGCGCAAGAGTTGCAGGGTCATTGGGGTACAATGGTTTGACAATCTCGCTGTCAGTATCAACGCTGACCGCGTATTTCATTCGTATTTTTGCGTTGAAATGAGTATGATAAACATCTATTAGGTAATTTTGAAATATTATGAGCAGTCGCGAACAAAAAAAAGCTTCAAACCCGGCGAGCATTTTTTAATGCAGTGTTAGACTTATGCATCACTGGGCAATCATTTAGCTCCATTAGTCTTAGACAAGTAACTCGTGAAGTTGGTGTGGTGCCGACTGCCTTTTATCGTCATTTTGATGACATGGAATCACTAGGTGAAGCATTAGTTGTTGAAGAGCTAGGCGGTACCCTTGCTATCTTACGTGATGGTCTACAGATCGGTCGCAAACGCAGTTTTGATCGTCAAATTGCAAAAAGCATTCAATTGTTTTTACAAACCGTCAATGCACAGCCTCGTTATTGGCAGTTTTTGGTCAGTGAGCGCTTTGGCGGCTCAGAAGCTGTCCGTAAAGCCATCAGCAATCTAATAAAAATGCATGGAAAAATCTTGGGAGAGGATTTAGCACTGCAACCTGCTTTTACGCACATCAACGATTATGACCGGCGTCTACTGGCCGAAGCTGGGGTCAATATGTTTTTTTCTTGGATTATTGATTGGTTGGAACTCACCTATTCTGAAGAACATGATGATGAGATGAATCCGGCAGAAATCGAAGAGAAAAAACAATTAATGCTACACAACTGTACACGCCAAGCGCAAATGTTGTTCTATGGTGCTTATAATTGGAAATCAAGTGAAAAGACGCAGCTTAATGATTAACAATGCATTCTTGAATAATGTTACTGGTTGTTAAAAACTAGGACGAAATGCCCATAAGCGCTGTGCTACGACTGTTACTGTCTTAGCCTCCCTGTTATTACCGCTGGTATTACTAGCATCATTGTTGCTAGCACCATTATTATTTATATCGTCGTCATCATTTTCAGAGTTCGTTTTACTGATTAATACCGTTGCATACCGCTGCGGCGCGATGTCTACATCGCTATTGCCAGTTGCGGTAATGAGCGCTCTGAACGCTTGACTATCTACCGCTAATAACGACTCAAACCCTTGACGCTCTTCAGTACCCATACTGATAAATGGTGGTAGCTGCCATAAATCATCAACAGAGACCAATACTTGTTGTGCACGCAGATCTGTCAGGGTTTGCATCTGCTGTGGGGTCGCCTCATCCATCAACGCAGCTAACAGTACGGGGCTTGCTGTATTGATATTAATTGGCACAAAATAAGGGACCGCGGTAATATACGGACGCAAAATTGCCAATGTATCAGCGTTTACCCCGTGTACCTCTTGGAGTTGATCGATACTAACCAATGATTGATTGGGCAATGCTTTATTTGCACGAATATTGGTTTGCTCGCCATATAAAACACTCTCATCACCGCCATCGTTATAAATTTCATTGTCTGGGTCTTGCCAGTCAAGTACCGCGATCGCGATTTCAGGCTCTAGGTTTAACTGGGTTAACAAACGCTGAAATATCTCCAATGCATCGGTATCGGCTGCGTCATCATGATAAAGATTATTGATATTAAAACGACTGGCTTCATCGCGCAACGCGATAGTGATACTATGCGACCCTAAAGTATAAGGCGGCAACGGCTGCGCCCAAATATCTTGCATGCTATCGTTATCATTTAGCTTATCATCAGCGCGAATAATGGTAATCGCTAGCTGCTTCCCTGCTTCTAAGTCTTGTAGTAACTGATCTTGATTAAATAGTAGCCCACTGCGACGAATAACGATTTTTTGGCTCGCAAGCATTGCCCCTGCTACCACTGTAATACTGACAACCAAAAGCAAGATGGTCAATAAAGCCACGCCGCGCTGGGAGTCTGCTGTCATTGTCATAAGCGCCTCCTATTATTGGCCGTTTGTCATGTTATCAGGATCATTTTCGTTATCGCTATTACCGCCTATATTCGTATCAAGCCCACTACTATTAACTGGCAGAGGTTGCGGCGCGAGCGCCCATTGCCATGTAATCGGCATATCTTGATAAGTAAAACTCATACCTACCCCTTTAGGGAGTAAGACAGTCTCCGCTTCATCTATATTAGGATTATCGCTATTATTGTTATTAATCTGTTGCTTACCTGCGCTAGGGAAGTCGTTACTTACTTCAGGTAAATAGGCCTGCCAGCGCGCTGCTGTGACACCACTGAGCAGTATTGTATCTAGGCTGACGCTATCAGCCCCACTTTCGATACTGTTATATTGTCGCCGGATAAGACGTTGATCTGTAAAGACATACTCAACACGCTGTAAGCTTGGACTGGTTTGGTAGCGCGGATCGGGATCAGCAAAACGCACAAAACTAAGCTGCTCACCGTTTAAACTCATAAAAGGTTCAGCAGCTATAGAGTCTTGCTCGCTATTGGTATTGGTATTTAGATTGGAGCCGTTCGCGCTACTATTTTGCGTAGAAGGTGCTTGATAAGCAATGATTTGACCCATGTCTTGTTGCAACTGCAAATACGCATATTGTAAGACCGCCAGCTGATCGGCATGGAACTGTGCCCGCTCGCGAGCACGGTTAACCCCATCAAACACCTGCCACCCTGCGACGGCAAGCATTGCAAATATTGCCATCGCGACCATCAGCTCAAGTAAGGTAAAGCCGCGTTGCTGCCTCACAAGTTACCTCCACTTGGATTTAAACTACTCAGATCTAAGCTACCGACATCTTGTTCTGCATTGCCTAAGATCACATCGATATCTGTTACCGCTGAGCGCACTTGTCCATCAATGATAGGGGCAACACTGATATTTACTTCCTTGAGCGCTGGCGACAACGTATTATTAACGGTCATGGCTACTTGCCACGTACGGCCTTGGGCGTCCATCGTTTGCGTGCTATTGGCTGTCAACCACGACTCTTGAATCCGTAAATCAGCCGCGGCGTTTTGTGCCACAAAGTGTGCAAGCGTGCGTGTACGTAGTACCTCAACCGAGCTTAGATATGCACTACTGGCACGGCTAGCGGCAACAGCAACCACCGCTAGTATTGCAAGCGCCACCATCACTTCAATCAGCGTAAATCCACCTTCACGCTTGACAAGCGAGGTTTGGCTTGTGCTATGTGTTGCCATGTGCGCTGTTGGTTTACTTCTCTTTACCATCTGCTACAGTCCCTGCCCTATCGTCATACTACCATCCGGCATGATAGTGATGACTTCTCCGACCAATCGTGACTGATGACGCACCTCAATCGTGACAGAAGTTGCTTGCCCAGTACCAAACCACAATACCTGCGGCACTGCTTGCCCATTAAACCAAGGCTGTAAAATTTGGGTGGACTCAAGCCCTGATGTATTGTTTGCCTGTAGACTTTGAATGCTTAAGCTGACCCCATCTGGCATTTCTGGCAATGTGACTTCCGTCTCCAGCTCCCAGCTGGGCGTTGGTTGGTTATCGCCATTAGCGCCCGACATACCGGATAAATCTGCAGACAACTCCATTGCGTTTTTGGGCGTACTATCATCGTTACTTGGCGTGACTGATTGGGTCTGATAGCTAATATAAGGGTTTGATAAACTCATAATAACGGGCGACACTTGACCTTGCTTGTCTGCTTGTAAGCTTAAACCCATCGGCTGCATACGCTCAGCTGCCAGTAGTCTGACATAGCTTAATGAGTCAGTAAGATGCTCATAAAAGGCGCGGTTTTTTCGGGATTCACTACTTCCGACTGACACAGCAATCATGCCAGCAAATATAGATAAAATAACCATGACCACCATGATCTCGACTAGGGTAAAACCAGTCTGCGGACGCGCTAGTATTGGCAATACAGTTTTTGAAGAAAGTGCTTGATTGGGTAATGCTTGGAAATGTTTTTTTTGCGAATAGCTTTTTTGAGAATGCTTAGGAGAATTGCGACAACAATGACTCAACTTTATAGCTGAGTCGTTGCCCAGGTCAAATGGCTTATACTTTGGGGGGTAAAAAGCGTGCTCGACCACTGAGCTGGACTGAGTCTTGGCAGTGATCGGCATGTTATACCTATTATCAATAAGTCGTATTACGATGTTCTTCTGATTCTGTATCAATTTGCTCAACCAATTCTTGCATGTCCTCATCCAATACATCTTGGTCCGTCGCATCAGCTGGATAATGACTGGGCAACTCAAGCATCTGCTGCACAAAGACATAACGTAGCGTATCGCGGCGACCTAAATAACGCTGATAAAAACTGGAGTTTAACAGCCCCGCCCCGCCTTGACCCATCGCCCAAATGGAAGACAAGTAATCACGAGTGCTCAAACTACTACGCTCATCTTTTAGATAAATGCTGATAATATCCAGCAAACGCTTCATACGCTGGCGGCGAATATCATATAGCTCACCGAACAGGCGATTGAGACCAGTCACCGAAGCTGCCAGACGTTCTTCTATTTGATTGAGCAGCATGGCTTTTTGCGGGTTGAGCAGCTGCTGAAATATCATCCGCGCGATCCCTGCTGATGGACAATCATCAATACGGTTTATCTCAAACAGTTGCTCTTCATAACGAATAATAATACGCAGATACAGCTCATCTTTACTCGAAAAATGCTTATATAGCGTCCCTTTTGCCAAATCTAGTTGATCGGCCAAACTGTCTAAAGTGATATCACCGTCGCCTGACTCAAGTAATAATTGCTCAGCCATCGCTAAGATATTCTCTTCGCGCGCTTTAAACTGATGTTGACGACTCATAATCTCTCCTAAAACTTGGCCAAAATAAGCACGTGACCGTATTACGATAACCAGTACAGTAAAATGGTAATGTCAGTATAAAAATGCATGAAAACTATAATGAATTATAAATAACTACTATACTTATTTTCGCTTAATGTAGTTGATACTGAATAAGACCGATACGTTGTAACATGATACGCAACTGGTATAGATTTTTTTGCTTGCCGTGTCTATGCTGATAGAGGCTGCAAAAAATTTATACCAGTCTCGCTGTATCGTTTTTATAGCGAATTAACTATAGTAATGAAAAAATAAATAGCTCACCACTGCCTACTGCGGCAGTGTTTGACCGAGCGGCATAACGGTACTGATATTCAAATTCAAAAAGCCCAATTTGCCCGCAATATCCATCACTTTTACCACAGATTGATGGGTAGCGTTGGCATCGGCAGCGATAACAAACAAGATATCACGCTCACTGCCTGCTTCTTGTTGCAACATATTAGTCAGCTCAGCCTCACTATTGTTAGCAAGGCTCATACCATTTACCATATACCTGCCATCTTCTTGTACAGCCACCTCAATACTAGTGGTTTGCTCGACAAGTGCGACACCTTCAGCTTCAGGCAGAACTATATTTAAGCGGCTAAAGTGATTAAATGATGTTGCTAATAACAAAAACACGATCAAAAACAGTAAGCAGTCAATCATGGGTGTTAAGTTGATTTCTAGTGGTTCAACGGTAGGCTTTCTAAAACGCATGGCTAATTCTCTGATGACGTAAGGCTAGAAGGCGAAAATACAAGTATCTTCTATGCAGGTTGGTGCGTATTTTCAGTATCAAACCCCGATGTATCACCTAACTGTTCAACGTCTGTATGCTGGCTTTTTACCATCGCAGCGAACGGTTTGTTGAGCGATAAATGAGCATCAGCCAATAACTGGTAGTCATAAAGCTCTTGAATCATAAGTCCAGCTTCAGTCTCAAACCTAGCATTAATATCTACAATCCGGCGCTGAAAATAGCGATAAGCGACGAGCGCTGGTATTGCAACGACCATACCAGCCGCCGTTGTAATCAAAGCTTGCGAGACACCAGCGGCCAGTAAAGTAGGATCCTGCATTGCCCCATCCGTAATGGCTAAGAATGAAGATATGATACCCAGCACAGTACCCAATAGACCAAGTAGTGGAGCAATTGCTCCTATTGTACCGAGCATATTGATGTTTTTTTCGAGCTGATGTATCTGTACACTGGCTCTATTTTGCATGTGCATAGTCATTGAGTCTAGACCATACTGACGATATACCAATCCTGTCGCTAAGATATCACCCAATGGGGTTCTTTCTTTAACATTCATTAACTGAGTGCGGCCAATAGCGCCATTTTCACGTAGGCGCGTTATTAGCTGTTCACGTAATCTGCCAGGTACGATTTTACTAAACTGTAGCGTACTGCTGCGCTCAATGATAATGATAAGTGCAACTATCGAACATATGACGATTGGCATCATCAACCAACCACCTGCTTTTACCAATTCCCACATAATGACTCTCTTGTATACTGTTTAACATGTCCAAAAGCTTGCGACCATTATGTAATGAAAGTCATTTATAGCTCACTATGTAAGTAAAAAACTTACATAGTGATTAAGTATATTGTCTTTAGTACGTCAGTTTAAATAAGTGCATTAGCGCTGCGCTTCTAGCTGTTTGATTAACGCTGCAAGCTCATCTTGATTGTGAAAAAATATCTCTACACTACCCTGACCATCTTTTTTGTGCTTGAGTTTTACTTCTGCCCCTAACATATCTGTTAGGTGCTGCGTTAAACGCTCAGCATCGTGAGACTGTGATTTTTCAGTACGATCGGCTTTGGATACAGGATTTAAGATTGACTTGACCAGCTTTTCAGCTTCTCTTACAGTCATCCCACCATCAATAATTTTTTGTGCAATGATAGGCTGCTGCTCAGAGGATAACGCCAATAGTGTGCGCGCATGTCCCATGTCTAAAGCGTTATTTGCCAGATGATCTTTTACCGCGTCATGCAACTGATTGAGACGTAGTAAATTTGATACCGTCGTTCGCGCTTTGCCTACCACATCTGCAATCATTGCATGACTCATGCCAAATTCAGTATGAAAGCGCTGTAATGCTGCTGCTTGCTCAATGACTGACAAATCTTCGCGCTGAATATTTTCGATCAATGCAAGTGCAATCGCCAGCTCATCAGATAAAGCGCGTTCAATCGCTGGAATAACTGGTTTACCTGCCATTTTTGCTGCACGCCAACGACGCTCGCCTGCGATGATTTCGTGAGTCACATCGACTGTACTTTTGTCCTCATTTGCAAGCAGCGGTCGGATCACAATTGGCTGCATCACTCCATGTTGCTCGATCGAAGATGCAAGCTCTGCTAACGCCGTTTCGCTCATGTCGCGTCGCGGTTGATATTTACCCGCTTGCAGTTGAGTCACTGCAATTTGCACCAAACTGATCTGATCTTCAGTGGTGCTGTTGTCTGTTGCGTCACTTATGGTTCTAGTGTTTTTTTTGGGATAATGACGGGCTTTTGTACTGTTGCGAGTAGTACGTTCACTTGTATCCGTAGCTACTTTTTTATCATTTTTTGTCGTCTGAGCTTTGCTCGGGGTAACAGATGATTTTGGCATCTGAGCAATAGAAGTAGCAGCGACCGTTTCGTCATCATCATATATAACGGTATCGTCTTGCAAAGCAGAGGCGGTAATTTGCTTTTCTTTTTTGATTGATCCTAATAAGGCATCTAAACCTCGATTGGCAGCCAATCCTCGTTTTTTCGCCATGATTACCTATCCTCTAACGCTAAATAAAGCCAAATGATTATTAATAAATGCTCGCTGATAAATACGCGACTTAGTACTTTATCGCCCAGCCAGCTGATGATTACGTTTGCTATATCTTCTTAATGTTAGCCTCTACTAGCGGCTTTGTTTGATCACTTCAGCTGCCAGTTTTTGATACGCGCGCGCCCCTTTTGACCATCGCTCATAGGCAATCACTGGTAGTCCATGCGCAGGTGCTTCAGCCAAGCGAATGTTTCTTGGAATATGAGTTTTGTACATAATATCGCCAAAGTGAGCTTCAAGTTCGGCCGACACATCACGCGCCAACGTATTGCGTGCATCAAACAATGTTCTTACCACCCCTCGAATATATAATTTGGGGTTAAGCTCAGTTAGGCGTTCAATCGTTTGTGATAAATCAGCCAAACCTTCTAATGCATAATACTCACATTGCATTGGAATAATGACGCCATCGGTCGCTACCAAAGCGTTGATCGTCAACAGGTTTAAACTTGGGGCACAATCCATAACGACATAATCGTAGGGCCCTTCTTCAGAGCCAGATTGGGCATTTATTAAGTTAGTCATTGCAGTCTGTAACAGCTCATGACTGTTGGTTTGTCCCATTAACGTGACGTCCATACCCGCTAACTCACGATTAGCACCGATCACATCAAAACCTGCTGGGCTCATAACAGTAGCATCTTGTAGTGACACATCATCAAGTAGGACGTCTGCTATTGTCAACTCTAAATCGTTTTTATCTATACCAGTACCACTAGTAGCATTACCTTGTGGATCCAAATCAATCAGCAGTACGCGCTTACGCTTCGCCGCCAAACTGGCAGTCAGGTTTACTGCCGTTGTCGTTTTGCCAACGCCACCTTTTTGATTTGCAATTGCTATGATTTCCATACACTTACTCAATTTGATTAAGGTCTGTTGCTTGTTTTTGCTCTAACAGTCTTTAACTTTGCATTTTTATTATCATGTTTCACAAATAATCTGTTCATAATTTATTATAGGCTATAAAAAACAATGCTAGAGAGCCTTATAAAATTAGGGTCTTACGCTTTAATCATTATGCTAAATCTGAACCAAACTGGCTATGAAAAATGTTTCATAGCTACTGATGTGCCCATAGCTTAGACACTTTTGACAGATAATTCAATCAAATGACGACTATCATGCAAACGTGGCACTTTTAGAATAATGGTTTTAATTTGCCATTCTCCTTCTAAAACTTGTAGCTCATCGTCCGTTGGCGTCTTACCTTTCATAGCGCACAATCGACCACCATTCGCTAACCGCGGCTGCGCCACTTCAACAAAGTCTGTTAAGCTTGCAAATGCTCTAGAAGTGACCACTTCATAAGTAGCTTCATGGGCTTCAATACGTGCAGCAATTGGTTGTACATTATTCAAACCAAGCTCACTACTGATTTGCTTAATAAAACGAATTTTTTTCTGGTTACTATCGAGTGCAGTACACGAGCGTTCAGGCTGACAAATCGCAATAATAACCGCAGGCAACCCCGCTCCTGTACCGATATCTAGCAGTGCGCCTGGTGGCAAATGCGGTATAATAGCCAAACAATCAATGACATGCTTAATCAAGGCTTCTACCGGATCAGTAATCGCGGTCAGATTATACGCTTTATTCCATAATAAAAGCTGATCTAAGTACAATAATAACGTGCGCTGCTGCGTTTGGCTCAACGTTAGATCAAGCTCTTGCACTGCTTGAGCCAAGATATTGGCCAGCATCAGTAACTGCTTACCAAGTTTTGTAAAACCAGTAGCATCTATACTGATATTGTCTACGCTAGTAGAAGGCAGAGAAGTTTTGACAGAAGCTGACATACGACGAATCATCCAGTTTTGGCATGTGAACCTTTTATTTTATCATGCAGGTTACATATTGAATAGTTGCAGATTGCGCTAATGTCCATCATCTTATACTATCGGCGCTAGGATTAGACCGTTATTTATTTTTATATCCTTAGATAGGATTACTTTTTTATTGTTACTGGTACTATGACCTGTATTTGTATGATACAAAATTGACGTCAATGACCGATTTAAAATATCAAGACATCTTGTAAGATGTCGCTATTACAACTTATCCCTTTCACCTTATAAATTCTTATACAACGACTGACCATACGCCTATGACTGAACAGCCTACTGCCTGTACAACGCAACCTTCGGATGATAATGAATTGATGACGACAACTACTGTTGTGACAGACCCTATATTAGCAAAAGTAAAAAATACAGAAGAAAAACAAGATGCCTCATCGCCCCATCCGATATTTAGAGCGGTTAATCAGCGCTGTCTTATCACCGCTAAGCAATTGAAGCGTTATAGTGCTGCTGATATCTTGCCTACTGACACCCGTACTGCGCCTGATTTGGATATTGGTTTTGGGCAAAAGCGGGCGCTCAAAGCATTGCACACTGCACTTGATATAAAAGCCAGTGGCTATCACGTCTTTGCTGCTGGCGAAAATGGACTTGGCAAACGTACCATTATCAGCCGTTTTTTGCAGCATATCGCTATGGATGCACCAACGCCAGATGACTGGGTCTATGTGCACAATTTTACCGATCCTCGTACACCTTTAGCGATACGATTGCCTGCTGGACAAGCAGTATTATTACAACAGCAAGTTAGCGACTTGTGGACACAGGCAAAAAAAACGCCTTAGTCAACGTTTTCGTAGTGACCAGTATCAAAGCAAGATCGAAGCGATCAAAAATGACACGCACCAAAAAGAGAGCCTTGCTTACGACGCCCTAAATGCTGAAGGTAAACAATATGACTTGGCATTGACGTTTCGCTCATTTGATAATAAAGCGATGTTTGTGCATCCAAGTCAATTGCCTATAGAGGAAAGTGATAAAACGACTTCTTCTACCTTTAAACCTGCGTTCACTGATACGACTGAGCCAAAAAACACGGCAACACAAAGTGATTATGAGTCTGAGCTGAATGGCTTTACACACAAAAATCACATGCAAAAGCGTCTTAGCCAGCTCACTATCGCTTTAGAAAAGCTAGAGGATGAGGCGAATGACGCAATAGAAGCGCTACATCGTAGTATTGCTCGCCGTGCGTTAAAACCCTTATTTGCTCCCATACAAGAGCAGTTCATTAAGCTTCCAGATGTTATCAGTTATCTTGATGCGATATTCGCTGATATGGTGACCCATGTAGAGCGTATCGTTAATGGCGATGATGAAGAGTTTATTCCTGCTGTACTAGCAACCACCCCTAGCCGTTACGCTGTCAATGTTATGGTGAGTCATGAGCCTGAGAGCGGCGTACCAGTCGTATTTGAAGACTTACCTACTCATCTTAATTTGTTGGGTCATGTCGAGCAAATTACTCAATTGGGCACAGTGACCACCGATGTCAGTATGATACGAGCTGGCGCACTACATCGAGCGAATGGCGGTTACCTACTCCTTGAAGCCAGTCATGTACTTGAGCACCCCTATGCTTGGCAAGGTCTAAAACGTGCTCTACAATCACGAAAAATTAAACTATCCAGCCTTGAGCAAATGCTCACTTTAACAGGCAGTTTATCGTTAGCTCCGATGCCAATCGATCTTGATGTTAAAGTAATTTTGCTTGGAGAAGCAGATTTATATTATGAACTACTGGAACTAGAGCCAGAGTTTGATGCTGTGTTCAAAGTACGTGCTGATTTCCATGATGATGTGACACGTACAGCTGAGCATGAGCTGGCGTTGGTCGCCAAAATGGCGGATATTATCGATTATGCCAATCTATATCCTTTTAATAATAGTGCACAAGCGGCTCTTCTTGAGCATTTAAGCTTACAAGCTGAAGATCAAGACCGTCTTAGCCTACACAGCGATCGTCTCATCAAGCTCTTACACGAGTCGAACCGTCATGCCCGTCTGAGCGAAAAAAGCATCGTCGACGCCAGTCATGTCGCTCAAGCTATCAGTGATATGGATGAGCGCTCAGGATATTTGCGTGATCTATACTGGGATGAGTTAAAAAACGGCCAACAGCTCATCAATACTCAAGGTGAGGCTGTCGGTCAAGTCAACGCCCTTACTGTCGTCAGCTATGCTGATAGTGAGTTTGGTATGCCAGCTCGTCTTACTGCTTTGATTCAACCCAATATTGGTGCTGGTGAGATTCTCGATATCGAGCGTGATGTTGATTTGGGCGGCAGTTTACATGCCAAAGGCATGTTGATTATGACCAGCTACTTACGTGCGCTATTTAGTCAACATCATGCGCTAAACTTTAGCGCTTCTTTAGCCTTTGAACAAAGCTACGCTCATATTGATGGCGATAGCGCGACAGTCAGTGAAGCTTGCGCGCTCCTCTCAGCTTTAGCGAACGTACCTATCAACCAATCCTTTGCTATTACAGGCTCCATGAATCAGTTGGGTGAAGTACAGGCAGTCGGCGGCATTAATGCCAAAATAGCAGGTTTTTTTGATGCTTGTCGCGAGCAAGGTATGACTGGGCAACAGGGAGTAGTAATACCCATGGCTAATGTCAGCCAATTAATGTTGCGAGACGATATTATTGCTGCGGTCAAGGCAGGCAGCTTTTCTATTTATGGCGTGTATACAATCAGTGAAGCCTTGACACTGATGACAGGCTTGCCTATCGATACAATGAATAAAAAAGGTCGTTATCGCAAAGATACCTTATTTGGTAAAGTCTTGCGTCGATTGATGATATGGGACGACAATCAAGATATAGGTGAGCCTATTGAGGACAAAGAATCTAAAAAGAAAGCCAACAAAAAACGTAAGTCTAAACTCCGTAAGAAAAAAGATAAACAAAAACAGCGTAAAAGCGAGAACGTTGATGATGGTCAATGATGACGAAAATCGAGTATCGCCCTCTTTGATAATCGCTTGCTCTCATGCTTTTTGCTAAAACTCTCTTAGTAGAACGTCTAGTAAAATTATCGAATAACAATCTTCAAAGGCCAAACTTAAACCTTCTAGACGCTTAAGCTATTTTCTGCGATGATAAACGTCTTTTATGCCAAACAAGCTATGTCTTAACATGTTACTGTCTTAGTTTGATACTAGGTCTTAATGTGTTACTAGTTAGTATGACACTAGACAATCAAGAACAATCATTCGACACTATGACAGACTCTATATAGGTTATCTCTCAATGACTGCGCAAAACGCTAATGCAACAGATCTCTCTACCTCTAACGCTCCTGATGAGCAGACAGAACAGCCTGTTTTATCAGCCACTGAAGGATCCGAGAATCTAGCGAACGATACAGCGGCTAGCCGTCATGGAGCGGCGACTACTGCGCGGCAATGGCAAGTGTTATCCCAGCTCCAGCGTAACCGCTGGGTGGGCACGACACATATTTATGAGCAGCTCAAGCTTGCTGGGTTTGATATTAGCTTACGTACAGTACAAAGAGATTTGAACGCTTTGGCCAAACGTTTCCCAATTGAAAAAAACAACGCCAACCCGCAAGGCTGGCGCTGGAAAGACGATGCTCCATTGCAAAGCTTGCCACATATGAACCTATCGCAAGCAGTTGCCTTTAATATGGTGGAAGCCAATCTTACTCAGCTACTTCCGCCAGCTATTTTAGATGAGCTATTCCCATGGTTTGATTTGGCGCGGCGACAGCTTAAAAACAGCAAAGTCACACATTCATGGTTAGATCGCGTACGTATTGAAACAGCAACTCAGCCATTGATTGCACCGCATATTGACTTGGACAGTAAAGATAACATTTATCATGCGCTGTTTTATCAACTACAGATTAAAGCCTGTTATACACGTAGTAATAAGTCAGAGGCCAGTGAGTATGTCTTAAACCCTATTGCTATCATTCAACGTGGCGTGATTATCTATTTGCTCGCTACTCGAACTGATGATCCAAAAGCCATTATCCGCACCTTTGCGCTACATCGATTCGCTAGTGTTGAAATATTAGATAGCACAGCAGTGACACCAGATGACTTTCACTTAGACAGCTATCTGGACGCCGGTAGCATGGGCTTTACCCATCCTTTATTGAGTCAGCTACCTGAGCGGGGTAAGAATACCCCCATTGAACTGCGCTTTACCAAAAGAGCTGGCAAAAGCCTGACCGAAAGTAAACTGAGTGATGATCAAATCGTGGTATTTAATGACGACGATACCTTGACGATTCATGCGACTGTCAATCTGACCTCACAACTGGTTTGGTGGCTGCGCGGTTTTGGAAAAGGCTTATTAGACGCCAAACCGCCGCTTCTTTATCAAGTAGTGTTGGATAAAACAACAGATAACGAGCAATAAATCAACCAATAAAAATTTGAGTATAAACAAGGAGTACCATGTCATCTACCGTCTCAACACCGTTACTTTCAGAGAGCTTAAGCACGTTAGGCTTGACTGCCGATATGTTGTTTTTTTCGCTGAATTACGAGTTTACCAAAACCGAAACCAAAGGTATGATGAAGCGCTTTAAAAAGGGTCAAAGCGCAATAGATATCGATATAGCTTGCGTACTATACGATGAGAATTGTACGATCAGTGATATAGTCTGGTTTAAGCAACTGCGAGATAAAGCTGAGTCTATCCGTCATCAAGGCGATAGTCTAAATGGCAAAGATCGTGGTGAGCAAGCGTTGTATAATGCGCCAATGGATCAAGAACAGATTCGTCTGTATCTAGATAAGATACCAGCTCATATCAGTCATATAGGCCTGCTTGCAAGCTCATACCATGGAGAACCATTCGGCAAGGTAAAGGCTGGTGAAGTCCATCTAAGCGATGATGAAGGTAACTATGCGTTTGAAGTCAACCTAAAACAACTGCCGCGTGATTGCAGTGCAGTTTGGGTCGCAGGTTTGCGCCGTGAAGTTGATGATTGGCACTTAACCTTGCAAAACCTACCTCTCTCTGAAACTGACTTGCAAAAAGCAGCTCAACAAGTCGCCCATGAACTGGCGCGTGCTTTGCCTATCCCAGCATCGCATGCTACCAATTGAAGCGCACAATGATGTTAAGACAAACGCTATGTTAGATTCAAGTCAATAACAGTATTTTAAATTAAAAAAGGCGATAAACTATTCACTAGTTT